>NZ_KV788556.1:38175-140637 GCF_001807315.1 Corynebacterium sp. HMSC06D04 | reverse complement strand
TACATTGGCACACTATTGAGTTCTCAGACATCATTCGCACTAGTTAAACAACATTTAACCTGCTGTTTCTCTAAGCGACTGGAGTTCATACTCTAGCTAACAACATGATAGCTTGTCAACCCGGAGTTAATCTCTCCGCCAACCGCTTGTCGCGGCGACCCCGATAAATATACGCACGACCCCAAAGGTTGACAAATCGCCAGGTCAAAAAAGAAAACCGCCCACCAACGGTGGACGGTTTCACTAATTGAGGCGCTAGAAGCTCCTAAGCCAGGCGCGCACCGGCAAAGTTCTTCTTACCGCGACGCAGGACGAGCCAAGATCCGTGGAGCAGATCGTCAACTGCAGGCTCCCAGTCATCCGATTCAATGCGCTGGTTGTTGACGTAAGCGCCACCTTCCTTAATGGTGCGGCGCGCAGCGCCCTTGGAGTCAGCCAGACCGGAAGCCACCAGAAGATCAACGATGGTCCGCGGATCGCCTTCCGCAATCTCAGCGACTGTGGTTTCAGACAAAGCCCCAGTCAGGGTTTTCTTATCCAGTTCGGTGAGCTCCGCCTTGCCGAAGAGCGCCTGGGCAGCAAGCTCGACTGCCTTGGTTGCCTCCTCGCCATGCACCATGTTGGTCATCTCCTGAGCCAGGCGACGCTGCGCAGCACGCTTGTACGGCTCATCAGCCACGGCCTTCTCGTACTCAGCGATTTCTTCCTGATTCAGGAAGGTGAACCAACGAAGGTAATCGATGACCACAGAGTCACCAGCGTTGAGGAAGTACTGGTACCAGGAGTACGCGGAGGTCTTCTCCGGATCCAGCCACAGCTTGCCGCCACCCGTAGACTTACCGAACTTCTGCCCCTGGGCATCGGTAACCAGCGGAACGGTGAGCGCATGGACCTTAGCGTTATCCATGCGACGGTTCAGATCGACACCAGAGACAATGTTCCCCCACTGATCGCCGCCGCCAATCTGCAGCACGCAGTCGTACTCACGGTGCAGGTGCACGTAGTCGTTGGACTGCAGCAGCATATAGGAGAACTCGGTGTAGGAAATTCCGTCGGATTCCAGTCGGCGCTTGACGGTATCGCGGTCAAGCATCGTGTTCAGGGAAAAGTTCTTTCCGATATCACGCAGGAAGTCGATAACGGAAAGGCTCATGGTCCAATCAGCGTTGTTAACCATGATGGCGGCATTCTCGCCTTCAAAGTCCACAAAACGACGCAGCTGCTTCTGGATTGCCTGGAGGTTCTGCTCGATGACGTCCATGCTGAGCATGGAGCGCTCGCCGACGTCGCGCGGGTCACCAATGGTGCCCGTCGCACCACCTGCAACGGTGATTGGACGGTGCCCGAATTCCTGGAAGCGGCGCAGCATAATCATCGGCACTAGGTGCCCTGCGTGGAGGGAATCCCCCGTCGGGTCGAAGCCGCAGTACAAGGTAATCGGCTTTTCGCACTCTTCGTGCAGTGCGTCGAGGTCGGTGGACTGGTTGATGAGGCCGCGCCAAGACAGCTCGTCAATGATGTTCATAAAAGTCTTCCTAGTCTCTTCCTAGATTCGAGGTGCAGAAAAATTTGTTAGGCCCCAGCTTCTGCAGGCCATGCTTTTGCGTGATCAGCTAGCATCACTGGGATGTCATCTTCGATGGGATAGGCAATGCCGAGACGCTCATTAACCAGAACCTGTGCATCCTCGTTATAAGTCAGCGGTCCCTTGTCTTGGGGGCAGACCAAAATCTCTAGTAGCTGTGGATCAAGACTCATGGCGTTCATCCTACATCTCGGTACGTTTAGCGGCGGCTTCAACCCTGTGATGTGAAATGCACAAGCGAAAAGCCGGCCGCCTTCACGCATTGAAGATGACCGGCTTTTCTGGCTTAGGCCCCTGGAATAGCCGGAGTCTGTGCCCATTCCTTAAATTCCGCGGCGAGCTCGTCAACGCGTTCACGCTGTTCGGCGACGCGAACACCTGCGGTTCCGCCCTTGGTAGAACGCGAGGCTACTGCGCCATCGATGGTGAGTACGTCACGCACTGCCGGCAGCAAGCGCTTATCGACGCCGGCGAGCTCCTCGTCGCTGAGGTCCACTAGGTCCACTCCCCTTGCTTCGGCAATCTGAACGCACGCGCCCGAGGCCTCGTGCGCCTCACGGAATGGAACGCCTTGGCGAACCATCCACTCGGCGAGGTCCGTTGCCAGAGTGAATCCACGTGGGGCAAGCTCACGCATGCGGTCTTCGTGGAATTCCAAGGTGGAAACCAGGCCGGTCATGGCTGGCAGCAGCAGATTGAGCTGCGCCACCGAGTCAACAATCGGCTCTTTATCCTCTTGCAGGTCACGGTTGTAGGCCAAAGGCTGTGCCTTCAGCGTGGCCAACAATCCGGAGAGGTTGCCAATGAGGCGGCCCGTCTTACCACGGGTTAGCTCCGCAACATCGGGATTCTTCTTCTGAGGCATGATGGAAGAACCGGTCGACCAAGCATCATCCAGGGTGACGTAACCATATTCCGGAGTGCACCAATAGATGATTTCTTCCGCCAGGCGAGACATATCGACCGCGATCTGTGCCAAGACGAAAGCTGCCTCCGAGGCAAAGTCACGAGACGACGTTCCATCCAGAGAGTTCTCTGCGGCAGAATCGAAGCCCAGCTCCGCAGCTATTGCCTCTGGGTCGAGGTGCAGCGAAGAACCCGCCAGCGCGCCAGAGCCATAAGGCGATACTGCTAGGCGCTTGTCCAAATCTTTTAAGCGATCGACGTCGCGAAGCAAAGGTTGCGCGTGTGCCAACAGCTGGTGCGCCAGCAAGATAGGCTGCGCAGCCTGCGAGTGAGTCTTACCTGGCATGATTGCCTCCGGGTGCGCCGCCGCCTGCTGAGACAAAGCATCCACCAGATCAGTGACCTGCAAGGCAATATCGCGAATGGCATCGCGGACCCACATGCGAAACAGGGTTGCTACCTGGTCGTTGCGGGAACGACCCGCGCGCAGGCGGCCGCCGACCTCAGGCCCGACGATGTCGATAAGCCCGCGCTCCATCGCGCCGTGCACATCCTCGTCGGTGGGCAACGGGCGAAACTCGCCGGAGGCTACCTTCTCCCCCAGCTGCGTCAGGCCATCGAGCATGGTCTGCAGGTCGGCGTCGGAAAGCAGGCCTGCCTTGTGCAGCACCTTGGCGTGTGCCTTGGAAGCCAGGACATCATATGGCGCCAGGACCCAGTCGAAGTGAGTGGATACGGACAGGGCAAACATTGCCTCGGACGGGCCGCCGGTGAAGCGGCCGCCCCACAATGCGCCCTCGTTAGTCTTATGCATTATTTCTTTCCGGTTGGGAAACCGCCATCGCGGTCACGCTGGTTGGAGATCTGGGTGGACAGGCCATGCAGCTGGACAAAGCCCTTGGCCGCGGTCTGATCGAAGGCGTCGCCAGTGTCATAGGTGGCCAGGTCGAAGGAGTACAGAGACTCCCCCGAGCGGCGACCATTGACAGTTGCGGTGCCGGCGTGGAGAACCATGCGGATATCGCCGGTGACGTTCTCCTGGGAGGACTCGATGAAGGCATCCAGGGAACGCTTCAGCGGTGAGTACCAGAGGCCGTCGTAGACCTCTTCGCTCCAGCGGGCGTCGGTCAGGCGCTTATAACGTGCGAGCTCACGCTCGACGGTGACATCCTCCAGTGCCTCGTGAGCCTTGATGAGCACCATGGCACCCGGGGCCTCGTAGACCTCGCGGGACTTGATGCCTACGAGCCGGTCCTCAACCATGTCGAGACGGCCGACGCCTTGTGCACCCGCGCGGCGATTGAGCTCTTCGATTGCTTCCAGAACGGTCACCGGCTTACCGTCGATGGCGACGGGCTTGCCCTTTTCAAAGGAAATGATGACCTCATCGGGGGCGTTACCCAATGCCGGATCCTCGGTGTAGGCGTAAAGATCCTTTGTTGGCGGATTCCACAGATCCTCCAAAAAGCCGGTTTCTACCGCGCGGCCCCACACATTCTGGTCGATAGAAAATGGCGAGGATGCGGACTGCTCAATCGGCAGGTTGATCTCCTCCGCGAAGGCGATTGCCTTGTCACGAGTCCAGGCGTAATCACGCGCTGGCGCGATGATCTCTAGCGAAGGATCGAGTGCGCGGAAGGAAACCTCGAAGCGGACCTGATCGTTACCTTTGCCAGTGCAACCGTGGGAAACGTGTGTTCCGCCGTGCTCCTGCGCAGCTTTCACCAGGTGCTTGGTGATAAGCGGGCGGGAAATCGCAGAAACGAGCGGGTACTGCTTCATGTACATGCCGTTAGCCTTGATGGTAGGCAGGCAGTACTCTTCTGCGAATTCATCCTTAGCGTCAATGACGATGGACTCGACCGCGCCGCAATCGAGGGCGCGCTGGCGTACCGACTCCATATCCTCGCCACCCTGGCCAAGGTCAAGAGAGACAGCAACAACGTCGCCGCCCGTCATCTTAGCCAGGTAAGGGATCGCCACGGACGTATCCAGTCCGCCGGAATAAGCCAGTACAACACGTGCGCTCATAATCATTCTCCTTTGTTCATCTTCGAGCTACCGTTAATATTATACGATAGAACGTATAAAACCTAAATGTCGCGTGATATGAGCTTCTTCGCAAGTTCCTCGCCGGTGGTCGACTCGCGCGCGAGGACGAAAACAGTGTCATCACCAGCAATGCAGCCGACTACATCGCTCAAACCAACGCGGTCAATAAAGGAAGCCAAATACTGCGCAGCGCCGGCTGGAGTGCGCAGCATGGCGATGTTTCCTGAATGATCATGCGAGACAACAAGCTCGTCGAGCATGCGGCGCAGCTTCTCGCGAGGTCCGTTAAGTTGGTCTTCGAATTGCTCCAGCTCGCCGCCGACCATATAGAAGGAACGCCCGCCACCGCGCTTTACTTTCTTCGCACCGAGCTCGTCAAGATCGCGCGAAAGGGTTGCCTGGGTAATGTCGATTCCCTCATCAAGCAGCAGTTCAGAAAGCTGCACCTGGCTTGTAACGCGGGTGCGATCCAAAATTTCCAGGATCTTGGCTTGGCGCGCATTGCGCGTGGTCGGCGTCGTTGTCATCGCTAGAGAATTCTCCTTAAAACTCATGCCGGCAATCCGATATCCTCAAATGCGCTAAAGCATAGTGCATTAAATTCGCTTTCAAGCATAAACCTTCAGCGTGAAGGATTCCGGAATTGTCCCGGCGGGCGCCATTAACCTTGCGCACGCTCGAAAGTTGCACGGATATAGTCTGCGGATTCAGCCAACTTCTGGGTCTCCCATTCATCGAGCTTGGGGGCCAAGCGCTTTTCGACACCGCGGCGGCCGACAACCGATGGCATGGAAAGTGCAACATCGTCGATGCCGTATTCCCCCTCCAGCATGGAGCAGACCGGATGTACCGCCTTCTCATCCATCATGATCGATCGCGCAATCGCTACCGCGGAACGTGCTACACCGGCGTCGGTCCAGCCCTTTGCATTGAAGACGTCGTAGGCCGCGCCGACAACGGTTTCTTTGAGCTCTTCCCTACCTGGTAGCGAGCCGTGATGGAGCTCTTCAAGTTCTTCCCAGTCCAAGCCTTGGACGTTCAGTTTCGACAGCACTGGGAAGGCAGTCATGCCGTGTTCACCCATCATGTAACCGGTGACAGACTTTGGATCGATACCGAGCTCACGCCCTACAGCCCAGCGCAGACGCGCTGAATCGAGCATGGTGCCGGTACCAAAGAGTAGCGAGCGCGGGTAGTCGAACTCGCGGTGCGCAAGGGTAACCATTGCGTCCAGAGGATTGGTGATAAACAGGATGACCGCTTCACTCGTATGGGCAGTGATGCCTTCCATGACATTGCGAATTACGCGGCCGGAAGATACTGCCAACTCGGCACGGTCAGGAGCAGAACCCGGATTGTCCGGGTCCGGCTGCATGGACGCACCGGCAGAGACGATAATGAGGTCAGCATCAGCGCAGTCCGCGTAGGTACCGGCGTGGACGTGGATATGGTCAACGCCAGGCACGCCGGTGGATTGATCATGGTCCAGCGCCTCACCGTGTGCCACCTTTTCGTTAACATCGATTGCGGCGATATCCGCGAAAAGGCCAGACTCCATGGCATAAGCAAGGACCGAGGATCCAACGTGACCCAGGCCAATACAAACAAGCTTTGTGGTGTTTAGGTTCTTCATATTCCCGAGCATAAACCTCACGCCGGACACGTGGTGCTTTAGCTGACGGTGGCGTCGGAAAGCGCCAGCGCAAAGCGGTTAACCGCGGCGTCCAGCTCTGCCTCTTCAATCACCAGCGGCGGCGTCAAACGCACGACGGAATCATTCGGCGCATTCACAATTACTCCGTGCTTGAAGCCGGCGCTGACCACCTGTTTAGCCACCGGGCGTTCCAGAACCACGCCCAACATCAGGCCGCGACCGCGCACTTCTACTACGCCAGGCAACGCAGCTACGCGTTCTGCGAGCCGCTCTCCTTTGTTGCGTACCTCAGCAATGAACGCGGCATCGATAGTGTCCAGTACCGCATTTGCCGCCGCACACACAACGGGATTGCCGCCAAAGGTCGTGCCGTGGCTACCCGGAGTAAGCAAATCCTTCGCCGCGCCCCGTACGATGGTCGCGCCGATGGGCAGGCCCGCCCCCAAGCCTTTGGCCATGGTAATCACATCGGGCAAGATTCTCGCAGACTGGAAAGCGAAGAAGTCACCAGTACGCCCGACGCCAGTCTGAACCTCATCAACAATCAAGAGGAGCTCGTATTCATCGCATAACTGGCGCACCTTAACCAGAAATCCATCCGGCGCGGGAATCACTCCGGTCTCGCCTTGGATAGGCTCCAAAATGATTGCCGCGGTATTGGCTGGGTCCTGTTCCACCAATGTGCGCAGATATTCAATGTCGCCATAGGGATAAAATTCCACGCCAGCTGGCAGCGGCTCGAAAGGCGCCCGTTTGCCCGGCTGCCCCGTCATCGCGAGCGCGCCCATCGTACGCCCGTGGAATCCGTGGTGCGCCGCCAGCACCCGCTTCTTTCCAGTCAAGCGTGCTACCTTGAACGCAGCCTCGTTGGCCTCGGTACCGGAGTTGCAGAAGAATACCCGGGCATCGCTATCGCCCACCCTAGCCTTGAGCTTTTGCGCGACCTCAACCACAGGCTCACTCGCAAAAAGATTGGATACGTGCGCCAACTTAGCCACCTGCTGGCTTACCGCCTGAACTACGGCAGGATGCCCGTAGCCTAGTGAATTGACCGCAATGCCGGCCAGCATGTCGATGTAGGACTTCCCTTCTTCATCAACCACGGTAGATCCTGCACCTGAGACCAATCCGAGCGGCGGAGCGCCGTAGGTATTCGCGATCGCCTCGTTCCACTGCTTTAAAAACGAAGTCATGCGTTATCGTCCTTTCTAAAGACCGTTCCTTCCGGATAATCAGCGCGGTCATAGTTATCAGGCAGAATCATCGTTCCGATGCCGCCGGAGGTCAGCAGCTCTAGGACCACCGCATGCTCGGTGCGGCCATCAATAACGTGGGCCGCGTTTACCCCTGCCTCCACTGCTTTAAGGCAGGCCTCCATCTTGGGGATCATCCCGCTGTCTAAGGCGGGCAAGAGCTGCGAAAGCTCACTGCACTCAATCTTGGAGACCAAAGAATCGGAATCTGGCCAGTCGGTATAAAGCCCCTCCACGTTGGTTAGGACCACGAGCCTTTCCGCACCCACAGCGCTAGCGAGCGCACCCGCCGCGGTATCCGCATTCACGTTATAAATCTCGCCACCCCTACCGGGCGCAATGGTTGACACAACGGGAATCCTTCCTGCATCCACGATGTCCATCAAGGCTTCGGGGTTGACATCAGTAATATCGCCGACCAAACCGATGTTTGTCAGCTGCCCATCGATGTTGACCAGGCGCTTTTGGGCGCGAAATAGTCCTGCGTCCTCGCCCGAGGTGCCCACCGCGTAGGGCCCGTGGGAGTTAATGAGGTTGACCAATCCCCTGCCCACCTGGCCAAACAAGACCATCCGTACGACTTCCATCACCTCCGAGGTGGTTACCCGAAAGCCACCTTTGAATTCGCCCTCGATGCCAAGCCTGCCCAGCATCTGGTTGATCTGCGGGCCGCCGCCGTGGACGACAATCGGCTTCGCGCCTACCGCACGCAGAAACACCATGTCTGCCGCGAACGCCGCCTTGAGCCGCTCATCCACCATGGCGTTGCCGCCATACTTCACCACGACTATTTTGTCGCGATAATGCTGGAGCCACGGCAGTGCCTCCGCCAAGACCGTGGCCCGCTCCAAGTTCGTTAACTGCATAGTCTCCTCGCCTTTGCCTATTCCCCGAAGCTAAGAGCTATAGGCCGAGTTGATTTCGACGTACTGATGAGACAGATCCGTAGTCCGTACAAATGCTCGGCCTGGCCCGTTAAGACCTAAGTGAACGTGGACGTCAATATCGATTCCTGAAAGGTCCACCTCGCGCGCGCCGGGCGCGCCCGTGGAGTTGATGCAGACAGGCTGATTGTTGAAGGCAACAGAAATGTTTTCCGGATCCATATCCGCGTCCGCCATGCCCACTGCCGCAAGGACGCGGCCCCAACTGGGATCGGAGCCAAACATCGCACACTTGAACAGGTTATCCCGGCCCAGCGTCCGCGCAGCGGCAAGCGCCTGCTCATCGGTAGTGGTGCCCTCGACGGTGATTTTGACGCGCTTGGTCACCCCTTCCGCGTCGGCCTGCAGCTGGTCCGCAATGTCGGCGCAGGCCTGAACGACGGCCTCGTTAAGTTCATCCTGCGAAGGCTCGATGCCCGATACACCATTTGCCAAGATGATGACGGTGTCATTAGTCGAGGTCGAGCCATCAATATCTAAAGTATTGAAGGTCGCATCGCATGCCTTGTGCAGCGCTTGCTGCAAAGCAGCAGGAGTGGCCGCGGCGTCGGTTGTCAGGCACACGAGCATCGTTGCAAGCGAGGGCGCCATCATGCCCACGCCCTTGCCCATCGCACCCAGAGTCCATCCACCACCGTGCACCACAGCTTCCTTCGCCACGGTATCGGTGGTCATTATCGCCTCGGCGGCAGCGTGACCTCCTTCTGAGCTGAGTTGCCCCACGACGCCGCGAACGCCGCCCAATGTTTTATTCATCGGCAAAGGCTCGCCAATCAGCCCTGTGGAGCATACAGCGATATCTTGCCCGACAATTCCAGTTAGAGCAGCAAGTTCATCCACCATGGCTTGGGCATCTTTGTCGCCTTGCTTCCCGTTACAGGCGTTGGCGTTGCCCGAGTTATACAACACGGCCCTTACCTGCCCGTCTGCGACGGCGGCCTTGGAAAGTTTTACCGGTGAGGCAACGACCCGATTGCGGGTAAATACCGCCGCTGCATTAAAATGTGGGCCTTGATTTACAACGAGCGCCATATCTGATTTTCCAGATGGCTTAATCCCAGCAGTGGTTGCTCCCGCCACAAAACCTTTCGGCGCGGTAACGCCAGTTGGTTTGGTCACGGGCACTCCTGGCGTGGTGGGTGATAGTGACATGATCTTCTCCTAATTAAAAAGGTGGCTATTAATAACCGCCTAGGGCGCGACGGCCACTTGTGGCAGGCCGGCGGCTTCTTCAAGCCCTAGCGCGAGATTCATACATTGAACGGCGGCACCGGCGGTGCCCTTGGTCAGATTGTCGAGCGCAACAGTGATGAGCAATCGTCGGGCACGACCGTCCACATGAGCGTGGATATGCACCATGTTGGAGCCCACTACGTTCTGCGTTTCTGGCTGGATTCCTTCTGGCAAAACCAAGCAAAAAGGCTCGTCCTTGTAGAAGTCCGCGAAGGCTTTGTGCACCTGGGAGGCATCCACTCCTCCGGCAAGAGGAGCGCTGATAGTGGCCAAAATCCCCCGCACCAGCGGGGCCAAGACCGGAGTAAAGCTGAGGTTGAGCTCAGCGTCACCGTGCACGAAAGGCGCCAGGTTCTGCACCATCTCCGGGGTATGGCGGTGCGTGCCGCCCGGCGAATAGGCGCGCAAACTGCCCATGGTCTCAGTACCAAGCAACCCCACTGCGGCCTTCTTGCCTGCGCCGGAAACGCCAGTAACCGCAACCACGTTGAGCTCAGGTTCGATGAGCTCCTGCGCCAAGGCCGGCACAGCACCCAAAGTCACGGCGGTGGGAAAGCATCCCGGCACCGCTACCTGCGATGCCCCCTGCAGCTGTGCGCGATTTCCAGGCAGCTCTGGGATGCCATAGGGCCATGCGCCTGCATAATCCTCACCATAAAATTCCCGCCAGTCTTCTTCGCTCCGGAGGCGGAAATCGGCCGCGCAATCAATCAACACCGGCACGGCGACGCCGGTGCTTTGCGACGCCGCCTCAATCTCCCGCGCCAACTTCGCCGAGTGTCCGTGCGGCAGCGCCAGGAAGACCACCGAATGCCCAAGCAGGTTTTCCGCCGCAATGTCTTGAATAGTATTCCCCCACACCTGCGGCGCATTTGGCACGACCTGCGCCACCGGTTGCCCGGCTGTGGAGTGCCCACAGAGGGCGCCAATCCGCAGCTTACCGGACAAATATGCTGGATGGGACAAGAGCAGGCGCAGAATCTCGCCGCCTGCATATCCGGAAACGCCCGCGATGGCTACTGAAATACTCATGCGGGAAACAATAACAAGTTATGCAAGGCGCTGCAATATATACGAGGAGTCTTTTATATCGCTCCAAAACGCAAAGTGCCTCCCGCGGCCCTCCTCTAACAATTGAGTGGAGAAGAAAGCCAAGCGGGAGGCACTAAACACTGAGCCTGAGGGCCTCCACCCTCGAGCCACAGCTTAGGAGTAAATCAGCACCTGAGTTACCAGCATGATGCCGCCGAAGACCAGAAGGAAGACCATCATCGGCC
This sequence comes from Corynebacterium sp. HMSC06D04, assembly GCF_001807315.1. Classification (NCBI taxonomy): domain Bacteria; kingdom Bacillati; phylum Actinomycetota; class Actinomycetes; order Mycobacteriales; family Corynebacteriaceae; genus Corynebacterium; species Corynebacterium sp. HMSC06D04. The sequence goes on along the minus strand of NZ_KV788556.1, from coordinate 129,733 downwards.
AGACGAAGCGCAGCCAGTGCGTGTACTTCATCTTCAGCATCTGCAGCGTTGCCATGACCAGGCCGGTCGGGCAGATGAACAGCATTGCATACTGTCCCCACTGATAAGCACAGACCACAATCCAACGGTCGATGCCCACCGTATCTGCCAGCGGCGCCATAATCGGCATGGACAGCACAGCTAGGCCGGAGGAGGAAGGAACAACGAAGCCCAGCAGGAAGAAGATGATCATCAGCATGATGATGAAGACTGGACCATGCATTCCCTCAACCAGGTTGGTTGCAGAGTTCAGCAGTGTATCGGAGATATGACCATCATTGAGCACCAGGTTGATGCCGCGGGCCAGACCGATAATCAGGGAAACGCCGACCAGGCTGGAAGCACCCTCAGTGAAGGCGTCGCAAAGCTCAGCTTCGCCCAAGCGATTCTCACCGGTTGCCGCAATGAACATGATGGCCAGGGCCACCGTGAGGAATGCGGCCGCCATCGTTGGGAACCACCAGCCCTGGGACATAACACCCCAGACCATCAACGGGAACGCGATAGCGAAGAGGATGAGGATGACCTTCTGACGAAGGTCGAACTTCTTAACGTCACCGGTGGCGTCCATGGACCACTGGCCCTCAAAGACTTCCTTATCCTCCAGGACATAGGAGAAGTTCGGGTCTGCCTTGAGGCGACGCGCATACCAAGCCATGTAGCTAATCACCACGATGCCGCCGACGACACAGCCGACCAGACGCCATACGATGCCGTCTGTGAAGTTGATACCCGCCGCGTTCGACGCGATAACAACCGAGAACGGGTTAATCGTAGAGAACGCCGTACCCATGGAACCTGCCAGGAAGATGGCGCCCACCACGACGATGGCGTCATAGCCTAGCGAGATAAAGATTGGGGCGAGGATTGGGTAAAAAGCAACAGCTTCCTCCTCCAAGCCACAGGCGGAACCGCCCATCACCATCAGCACGGAGACCACGACGACGAGCAGGAACTCGTGCCCCTTCGTCTTCTTGGTCAGTGCGACCAGGCCCGACTCGAAAGCGCCCGTTGCGCGGACCACGCCAATGAGGCCACCCAGCACGAGGATGAACACGATGATGTCAACGGCCTCGATGGTGCCCTGCACCATGCTGACCGGGATATCCCACAGACCAGCCGGGTTCTGCGTGACATGCTCATAAGTGCCCGGGACGGAAACTGCCTGCGTCAGTGCACCAGAGGTGAACTGATCGATGTTGATCTGCACGCCCAGGCTATCGAGAGTCTTCTGCGTAGCGTCCAGAACGTCGACCGAACCATCAGGGTTGGTCACGTTCAGCTTGCCCGAGTCAGGGTCATACATCAGCTTCGAATACGAGCCTGCCGGAACCAGCCAGGTGGCGATTGCAGAAATGACCGTCAGGGCAAACAGAATCGTAAAAGCAGACGGAACTGAGAAGTGAAACCTCCGCCTCTTCTTGCGGTCTGTATCCTTCTCTTTCATTGGCGCGGTCATGGCGCCTTCCTTTCATGTGATAAAAGGCCGGGGAAGCCAGCACATACTGTCTTACCCGGCCAATAAACTTCTCCTAAGAGGTTATAACGGTTCCGACGGAACCAGTCATGGCTTCACCGGCATGTTCGAGCGAGGTGATGATTGCTCGACGGCCGGCGCCCGAACGGGCGAACTCCAAGCAGGCTTCCACCTTCGGCAGCATTGAGCCTGGTGCAAAGGCTGCATCATCAATCAGCTTCTCTACCTCGTCAACGGTGACCTTCTCCAGAGCCTTTTGTTCTGGGGTGTTAAAGCCGGAGTAGGCGTAGTCAACTGCGGTGAGAATCAACAGGGTGTCCGCCTCAATCTGCTGGGCGATAAGAGCCGCGGTGCGGTCCTTGTCGATGACTGCGGTGACACCGCTGAGCTGGCCTTCCTTGCGGACGACTGGGATGCCGCCGCCACCGGCTGCGATGGCAATGCCACCGGAGCCCAGGATGTTGGCGATGCTCCTTGCCTCTACAACCTCGATAGGAAGTGGCGAGGCAATGACCCAACGCCAGCCGCGGCCGGAATCCTCGACGTAGGTGTTGCCGGTTTCCTTAGCCAACCGCTTTGCCTCTTCCTCGCTGTAGTACACACCGATGGGCTTGGTTGGGTTATCAAAAGCCGGGTCGTTTTCGTCGACAACCGTCTGTGTAATGAGGGAATAGCAGTCGCGCTCGAGGTTCCGCATGCGCAGCACATTCTCAATAGCCTGCTGGAGGTGGTATCCGATGTAGCCTTCGGACATTGCACCGCACTCGGCGAAAGGAATCTCTGGCGTGGTTCCCTCCTGGTGTGAGAAGTCGGAGGAAACCTTAATCATGCCAACCTGTGGACCGTTGCCGTGGGTAACCACGACCTCGTGGCCGGCCTCGATGAGGTCAACGATTGAGTCGGCGGTCTGGCGGATTGCTTCCAGCTGCTCGGTTGGGGTGTTTCCAAGGGCGTTGCCACCTAGGGCAACGACAACACGTCGCTTTTCCATTGCACTTTCTCCTGGTGAAAAGACCTTGATTTTCTAGGACAAGGTGGCGTACATGACCGCCTTGATGGTGTGCAGACGATTCTCTGCCTCATCGAAGACCTTGGAGTAAGCGGACTCGAAGACCTCGTCGGAGACCTCCATCTCGCTGACGCCGAGCTTCTCGGAAATTTCCTTGCCAATAACGGTCTTGACGTCGTGGAAGGAAGGCAGGCAGTGCATGAAGATGGCGTCGTCGGCAGCCATTGCCATGACATCCTTGGTGACACGGTATGGCTCGAGCAGCTTGACGCGCTCCTCCCAGAGCTCAGCCGGCTCACCCATGGACAGCCAGATGTCGGTGTAGATGACGTGAGCGTCGGTGCAGGCTTCCTTGACGTCTTCGGTCAGGGTGACGGAGCCGCCGGTCTCGGCTGCAATCTTGGTGCACTCCTCGACCAGGCCATCTTCTGGCATCTGTGCCTTCGGGCCACAAGCAACGAAGTGCATGCCGAGCTTTGCACAGACAACCATGAGGGAGTTTGCAACGTTGTTGCCTGCATCGCCCATGAAGACCAGCTTCAGACCCTTCAGGCCCTGTGGGAAGTTCTCCTCTACAGTGAGCATGTCTGCAATCATCTGGGTTGGGTGGAACTCGGTGGTCAGGCCGTTCCAGACTGGAACGCCTGCGTTTGCGCCCAAGTCCTCAACAATCTCCTGGGCGAAGCCGCGGTACTCGATGCCGTCATACATGCGGCCCAGCACGCGAGCGGTGTCCTCGATGGACTCTTTCTTGCCCATCTGCGAGCTATCCGGCGCCAAGTAGGTAACGCCCATGCCAAGGTCGGAGCCGGCAACCTCGAATGCACAGCGGGTACGGGTCGAGGTCTTCTCGAAGAGGAGGACGATGTTCTTGCCCTCGAGGTAGCGGTGCGGCACACCGGCCATCTTCATTTCTTTGAATTGCTTGGAGAGGCGGATAAGGTAGCGAATCTCGTCTGGGGTGTAGTCCAAAAGCTTGAGGAAGTTACGTCCGCTGAGGCTTACTGGCATTGTTGCCAACTCCTTTCTTTAATAGGGCCTTTTACCCTATTTTCACTCCGGCTACTCCCCTTCAATTCACACTCATGGGGTGCGCCGGCCGAACCCGGAAGCCTTGTGCTTCTCATCTGAAGTTCTGGCTTTATCGTGACTCGATTTCCCCGCCCGAGCAAGCGCTAATCGAGCTTATTTTTCATTAAATCCGGAGTTGACCGCCACTAAACCCGGTTTAAACCACGTTTGAACTGCAGGTTTACGCGCAAAGCTTAGATTGTGATATACATCTCTTTTTCTACATTTGGTAACACAACGTACAAATTAACCCGGTTTAAACCGCTGCCCAAACGCGAGCAAAAGCCGGTTACATTACCCCTGACCAGTACCCCTCAACCAATAGGTCACGAGACTCGTAGGATGACTTTTTCAAAATATTGTGAACGTGGACCTTTACGGTAGAAAGCGAGATGCCGAGTTCGTCCGCGATCTCGCGATTGCTCTTGCGGGCAAGCACCAGGCCGGCCACTTCACGCTCGCGCTTCGAAAGGCCATGGGCCTCCGAAAAGCGCTCAAGGCTGCGCTCGTGAAAGTCATCCGCTGCCGCATCTGCGATTGGCTTAACCGCCGCATCCGCACCAACGTGGCGCAGAACCACTCGCGCATGAGAGATGACCGCCCAGCCGATGGCAACGATTAGAACGTTTTCCATAAAATTGCGCTCCGGCAAGAATGAGAGCACATCGGGCCCGGCAGCCTCCCAGTCAAAGATGAGCTGATAGTAAACGTTCTCTGCCACCACCAGCACGGCACAGATAGCAACCTGGAAGAAGAGATGGCGGTAGGAATAAAGGCGTGCGCGCTCCGCGGGATCATTCGCGCGCAAGTAGCAGCCAAAGCCATAGCAAAGTAGAAATGCCAGCGTGATAGGCCGCATGTTGAAGAAAAGGAACTGGCGTAGTGCCGGGTCCTCTACTGCCCATAAGGCCGCGACGCTGCCTATCAGGAACAGCCCAACGCAGGCATGCGGCAGAAAGCGCCAGCCATTTAAGTAGCGCTGCACCACGATGGCCATCACAGCCATCATCACGCCACCCAGCAATATCGACTCGAAAGGCGCCGTAATTGCGTAGACAGAAACCTCACGGTTAGCCATCCCGCCGTGGATGAACTGCGTTCGAAAGACAAGCGCTATATCGAAGGCATAGACGCCGAAGAATACCGCCAACAGTTTGAAGACTTGGGAGCGGGTGGCCACCAGGCATCCCACGCAGACTCCGGCGACCAGGACGCTGGCTAGCAGCATGCAGATAGTGAAATAGAAGACGGCATACTCTAGCACCAGCACCTACTTTCCCAGCAGCGAGAGAGAAACTGCCGGTCTCAAGTCACGTTCAATAGCGGGAGTAAGTCTAGCTCAGAAGGTTAAGGATTGATAAGAAAAGGCCGCGCAGCCACCCCATAGAAAAGGTGATCTGCGCGGCCCTTTTACGACGAGCTAGAGTTCGGCAGCTGAACCGAGCTTAAGCGCGCATCTGCGCACCCAAACGCTGCTCGGCCAACTTCGCTGCAGCCAGACGGTGTTCGTTGGCCTCCTCGTCAGTCAGCGTGCGGTCAGAGGCGCGGAAGATCAGCTGGAAGGCGAGTGACTTCTTGCTCTCACCCAGCTGCTCACCGCGGAAGACGTCGAAAAGCTCAACGCCCTCGAGCAGTTCGCCGGCGCCTTCTTCCACGACCTTACGCACGGACTCAGCAGGAGTGTCTTCGTCGACTACCAACGCGATGTCTTGGTGCAGTGCCGGGAATGCAGACAGAACCGGAGCCGGGAACATCTCCTCAGTAGGTAGCGCGTTTACATCCATCTCCATCGCGCAGGTGCGTGCCGGCAGGTTCAGTGCCTCGAGGATCTCTGGATGCAGCTCGCCTGCATGGCCCACGACGACGCTTTCACCATCGACGACAGCCTTGATCGCTGCACAACGGCCCGGGTGCCACGGCAGCTCGGAGGCAGCCTCTACCTCGATCTCTACGCCGGCCGCGCGAGCGACCAGGCGCGCAGACTCAATGGCATCGGCGTAGGTGTAGGCGCGACCCTTGCCCCATGGGCCCTCGTGCTCGACGTTGCCGGTAGCAACGGTAGCCACGTGCAGCGGCTGATGCGGAAGGGAGTCGCGCAGCTGCTGCACTGTAGCGTCGCTAGGACGCTGCGCAACGGAAGGCATCTCGGAAGCGTCCGCACGCTTGAAGGAAACCTGCTGCAGGCCGTACAACGCGAGGTCGTTACGGCCACGAGCAACGTTGCGTGCAACTGCTTCGAGCATGTTCGGCAGCAAGGTGGTGCTCAGAATCGCCTTGTCTGACTCGAGCGGGTTCTGCACGGAAACGGTCTTGCGGCGCTCGTCATCGCCTTCCAGGCCCCAGACATCGAAAGTGTTGTTGGCGATGAACGGCGAAGGCAGCACCTCAGCGTAGCCTGCATATGCCAGGCCGTGACCGATAGCGCGGCGACGCTTCTGAGCCGGGGTCAGACCACGGCCACCAAATGGGGTCGGCAGGATGGTCGGGATATCTTCCAAGCCCTCCAGACGCAGGACCTCCTCGATGAGATCAACGTCCATGGTGATGTCGGTGCGCCAGGTAGCCGGGGTAACCAGCAGGTTGTCACCGGACTCCTCAACCTCGCAGCCGACCTCTTGGAGACGGTTCACGATGGTCTCACCGCAGTATTCAACACCGGCGTACTCGCTCGGCTTGGTAGCGCGCATGGTGATCTGCTGCGGACGAGCGACCTCGCCGACCAGGGTGCGGCCGGCTTCGATGGTTCCGCCAGCGATCTGCACGAGCAGTGCACAGGCGACGTCGAGTGCGACCTCAACGATGGCCGGATCTACGCCTCGCTCGAAGCGGCGGGATGCCTCAGAAGACAGTTTGTGGCGGCGCGAGGTGCGAGCCACGGTGATGGAATCCCAGTTTGCGGCCTCGAAGTAGACGTTGGTGGTGCCGTTTTCGCCCTCGGTAATCTCCGAGCTCGTTCCGCCCATCACGCCGGCCAGGGACTGGATACCGTTGTCGTCGCAGATAACTACGTCTTCGGCGTCCAGGGTGCGCTCAACGTGGTCAAGGGTCTCGAACTTCTCCCCTGCCTGCGCGTTACGTACAACAAGGTCGCCAGAAATCTGATCGGCGTCGAAAGCGTGCATCGGCTGGCCGAGCAGCAGCATGACGTAGTTGGTTACGTCGGTTGCTGGGTTAACAGGGCGTTGGCCTGCCAGCATGAGCTCGCGCTCCATCCAGAACGGAGTGCGCGCGGTCGGGTCAATGCCAGTGACCTTCCGCAGGCCAAAGCGCTGTGCCTTGGTCTCCTCGCGCAGCTCAACATTGATGAGTGAGCCACTAGCCTCCGGCACGGCGCTGACATCGATGCCAGCAACGGAAGGGTCCTGCGCCGGGCACGCGTAATCGAGGCCGAAGGCCGAAGCAACCTCGCTGCCGAGGCCGCGCAGGGAAAGCGCGTAGCCACGGTCCGGAGTGATGTTGACGTCGAAGACAGTATCGTCCAGCCCCAAGAACGGACGGGCATCCTGGCCGACTTTGTCCGCGAACTCCTCGCCCAAGGTGATGATTCCATCGGACTTCTCAGCGATGCCCAACTCGGCCGCGGAGCACATCATGCCCGCAGAGATCTTGCCGTAGGTCTCACGTGCGGAGATCTTGAAGCCGCCTGGCAGCTCAGCACCTGGCAGGGAGACTACGACGTAGTCCCCCAAGCGGAAGTTGCGCGCACCACAAATAATGCCTTGGAGCTCGCCGGTGCCGTTAGCGTCGCCGACATTGATCTGGCAATAACGGATTGGCTTCTTGAAGCCCTCGAGCTCCTCGAAGGAGTCAACGTGGCCGATAACGAGCGGGCCGGTGATTTCTGGCAGGCCCTCGTAGCCCTCGGTCTCAAAGCCGACGCGAACGAAACCAGCGTCAAGTTCTTCCGGGGTGGCTGACCAGCCGAGATTTTTCGCGCCAAGCAACCTGGTTACCCAGCTCTGGGAAATAAGCATTGTGTCTAGATTCCTTCCTAATTGCGGGGTAAACGGTTATGCCTGGACGCCGAACGGCAGGGTGAAACGAACGTCGCCCTCGACCATGTCGCGCATATCGGTCAGGCCGTTGCGGAACTGCAGGGTGCGCTCTAGGCCCATGCCGAAAGCGAATCCGGTGTATTCCTCCGGGTCAACGCCTACTGCGCGCAGGACGTTCGGGTTGACCATGCCGCAGCCGCCCCACTCGATCCAACCGGCGCCGCCCTTCTTGTTCGGGAACCAGACGTCAACCTCAGCGGAAGGCTCGGTGAATGGGAAGTAGTTAGTGCGCATGCGCGTCTTGGTCTCTGGACCAAACAGCACCTTCGCCAGGTGATCCAGAGTGCCGCGCAGGTGTGCCATGGTAAGCCCCTTGTCCACTGCCAGGCCTTCGACCTGGTGAAAGACTGGAGTGTGGGTGGCATCGAGCTCGTCGGTACGGAAGACACGGCCCGGGCAAGCAATGTAGAGCGGAACATCGCGGTCCAACATGGTGCGTACCTGCACCGGTGAGGTGTGCGTGCGCAGAACCTGTCGCGAATCTTCCTTACCCACGTGGAAGGTATCCTGCAGGGTACGTGCCGGGTGGTCAGGCTTGAAGTTCAGTGCGTCGAAGTTAAAGTACTCAGCCTCAACCTCAGGCCCCTCGGCGATCTCCCAGCCCATGCCAACAAAGATGTCAGCAATGCGCTCCGAAAGCGCGGTGATTGGGTGAAGCGCACCGGTCTGGTTGCGGGTGGTCGGGATGGTCACGTCGACGGTCTCTGCCGCCAGCTGCGCCTTCCGTGCCTCTGCTTCCAGCTGCTGCTGGACCTGGGCAAAGCGCTTTTCGACGCGCCCGCGCGCCATGTTGACGTTCTTGCCTGCGTCTTTGCGCTGGTCCTTTGGCAGGCTGCCAAGCATGGTGCGTGCCTGTGGGATATAGCCCTGCTCGCCCAAGTGCTCGCGGCGAGCGGCAGCCAGCTCATCGAGGCTTGTAGCAGCGTCAAATGCGGCTATGGCGGAATCGGCAGCCGCGCCCAGCGCGGCTTCGGTCAATTCGATCTGAGATGTGTCGGACACGTGCCTTGAAACCTTCTTCTTGCGCGAAAACTAACGGCGCTAATCATACCGTAGTGACCGTCACAAGAAGCCAGCAGGGGCACCAGCTAGCGGCTATGAGACTTCGCAGATTCGTAAAGACAGATAGAAGCGGCGGTGGCGAGATTCAGCGACTCCGCGCGGCCCAAGATCGGGATGCGCACGCGCATGTCTGCCTCGTCGAGCAGCTCCCCCAGCCCGTGTGCCTCGTTGCCGAATAGCCACGCGGTGGGCTGGCTGAGATCTGCCTCCGCAAGGTCGACCTCGCCGTCGGCTGCGGTGGCAAGAATCTGCATACCAGACTTGCGCAACTGGCCTAGGACGTCCTTGATGTTAGGGTCGCGCGCAACGGGAACGTGGAAGAGCGAACCTGCTGAGGAACGCGCCACCTTGCAGCCTAGGGGATCCACGGTCTCGCCGGCGAAGATGACGCCATCGGCGCCCATGGCGTCAGAAGTCCTGATCAAGGTACCCGCGTTGCCTGGCTCCGAGGTCAAGACCGGAACCGAGACCAGACGTGGTTTGGCGTTGAGAATCTTGCCCACTGACCACAGCACCGGCTTGCAGAGGGCAAATAGCCCGGTGGTGCTTGCGGTATCAGACATGTGGCGCGCTGCTTTATCCGTGATGGGATGGACGTAGACATCCATGTAGCCGGCAGCGGTGACGATGTCTGCGAAACGCTCGGCTGCCTTCTCGGTGACGAAGACATCGGTTGCGGCACCGGTGGACACTGCCGCGTCCACCGCATTTTCGCCCTCAATGATGAACTGCTTGGCCTTGCGCCTATTAGCCGCGCGGTGCAGCTTGACCGCATTAACGATGCGCGGGGTTCTCTCAGTAAAAGCAGATTCAAAGTCCAATTCCATAGCCCCAAATCTAGCAGCGCATACGCCCCACACACCAAAAGGATTAAGCCACACCCCAAAAGCACCAAAAGCCCCAGAAAACCACCAAACCCACCACAGCAAAAGCCGTAGTGGGCGAGTATTAGAGCGCGGGCTTAAGTGAGCAAACGCTTAGCGACGCAGCGGGATACCGCGGCCATCGCGGTCGTAGCCGCCGGCACCAGCGATGATCATGATGAACTCGACGAACGCCCAGATCGAGAGAGCGCCACCGATAAAAAAGCCGATGAACACGACGAGGGTCACAGCGGAAACCGCGAACGTAATCAGCTGTGCGATACCGCGGTTGGTCTTGCCCAAGTAGAAGTTGTGCGCGCCCAAGTAGCCGAAGAAGAAAGCCAGCAGCATCGCTGCAACCCAGGACTTCTGCTCGACGCCTGCTGGGTACTGCTGAACTGGGTAGGCCTGGCCGTACTGTGGCTGACCGCCCTGGTATGGAGCAGGCGCAGGGGCGTTGTTGTTGAACTGCTGCGGCTGCTGTCCAAACGGGTTCTGCGGCTGGTTGCCGTAGCCTTGAGGGTTTCCGTTGTTTGGATAGGTCATAGAAGGCTCCTGAGAAATGGGCAAAAGATGAAAGAAAAGGAGTACACGCCGGAAAAGTCCGCGCCGTGTGTCACAGACAAATTAGCACGAGCTAACTGCGACTTCCTAGATGGGTATAGATAACTGGGGAAAAATCCCCAAATACATAAAAGCTCCCCCTATCCTTTCACACGATATTTGACGGAAAGTAGTAGCGGGAGCTTTAAAAGTAATACGCTTTGCGCATACCTATTTAACTAGGCAGCCTTCGGAGCGTTGATGTCCTCCGGCAGAGCAGCCTTGGCTGCCTCGCACAGTGCGGAGAATGCCTCGAAGTCGTTGACTGCGAGCTCAGCGAGGATCTTGCGGTCAACCTCGATCTCAGCCAGGCGCAGGCCGTGGATGAGGCGGTTGTAGGTGATGTCGTTCATGCGGGCAGCGGCGTTGATGCGCTGGATCCACAACTTACGGAACTCAGACTTACGGGCGCGACGATCGCGGTAAGCGTAAGTCATGGAGTGCAGCCACTGCTCCTTAGCCTTACGGTACAGGCGGGAACGCTGGCCGCGGTAGCCCTTAGCGGACTTCAGAATCGCGCGACGCTTCTTCTTAGCGTTAACTGAGCGCTTTACTCGTGCCACAGTATTACTTCCTTATCTTGTGTGGGTCTAGTAAGTGGGTTGATTCGGCGCTAATTAGGAGCGGCCGAGCAGGCGCTTTACGCGCTTGACGTCGGAAGGTGCAACGTCCTTGGTGCCCTTGAGACGACGGGTCTGCTTGGATGGCTTGCCCTCCAGCAGGTGGCGGCGGCCAGCCTGCTCACGGCGCAGCTTGCCGGAACCGGTCACCTTGATGCGCTTGGCGGTGCCCTTGTGGGTCTTCTGCTTCATGAGAATTAAGTCCTTAAATCCTAAGTGGAGTTTGGTCTACTTCTTGCCCTTGCGGACGGGTCCCAGAACCATGGTCATGTTGCGACCATCCTGCTTGGGGCGGGACTCGACGGAGCCGTACTCAGCGACATCCTCGGCGAGGCGCTCCAACAGGCGGAAACCAAGCTCCGGACGCGACTGCTCGCGGCCACGGAACATGATGGTTACCTTGACCTTGGAACCCTTCTCCAGGAAGCGCACCACGTTGCCCTTCTTGGTCTCATAATCGTGATCATCGATCTTCGGACGGAACTTCTGTTCCTTGACCACAGTCTGCTGTTGGTTCTTGCGGGCTTCGCGAGCCTTCTGAGCCTGCTCGTACTTAAACTTTCCGTAGTCCATGATCTTGGCTACGGGCGGCTTTGCATTAGGCGCAACCTCAACAAGATCAAGGTCTGCTTCATATGCAAGCTTGCGAGCATCATCAGTACGGACGATGCCCACCTGTTCACCACCGGGGCCAACTAGACGGACCTCGGGTACTCGGATGCGCTCATTGATGCGAGCTTCAGCGCTGATTGTGGTTCTCCTCGATTAAGGGGGTGGGTTAGTGATGTGCCTACCGAGACCACAAACGAAAAACCCGGTCTGCCATAAGGCAGCCGGGAGTTCTCACAAAAATGCCGAGGTATTAACCTCAACCCTTTTACCTTTATCCTTCGAACCAAAGAGATTCGCGGCTTCAGGTGGGAGAAACTCCGCTTGTGACCCGTGACCTCCTGGAGAAGGCCCTACGGGCGGTAGTGCTGATTAGTATAACCCCCACTTCACGCAGAGCCAAATCGCCACGCGCAACTAATTACGCGCTCACTGCCAGAGGTGACTACAGGAGCTCCTTCAGGAACTGACCTGTATAGGAACCTTCCACCTTTGCGACATCTTCTGGAGTGCCCTCGGCTACGACGCGACCGCCGCCATTTCCGCCTTCGGGGCCCATGTCAACGATCCAGTCAGCGGCCTTAATCACGTCAAGGTTGTGCTCGATGATAAGAACCGAGTTGCCCTTGTCCACCAGCCCTTGGATAACCAGCATGAGCTTGCGAATGTCCTCGAAGTGCAGGCCCGTGGTTGGCTCGTCCAGAATGTAGACGGTACGCCCCTTGGTGCGTTTTTGCAGCTCAGCAGCAAGCTTTACGCGCTGCGCCTCGCCGCCAGACAGCGTGGTGGCCGCTTGACCCAGGCGAACATAACCCAGTCCGACGTCGACAAGCGTGGCCAGGTAACGATGAATCGAGGTAATCGGCTCGAAAAACTCGGCAGCCTCGGAGATAGGCATGTTGAGGACCTCAGCGATGTTCTTGCCCTTGTAGAGTACCTCCAGGGTTTCACGGTTATAGCGCGCACCCTCACAGACCTCACACGGGACATAAACGTCCGGCAGGAAGTTCATCTCGATCTTCAACGTGCCGTCACCCTGGCAAGCCTCGCAGCGACCACCCTTGACGTTAAAGGAGAAACGGCCTGGCTTGTATCCGCGCACTTTTGCCTCTTGGGTCTCCGCAAAGAGGTTGCGGATCTTGTCGAATACACCGGTGTAGGTAGCCGGGTTGGAACGCGGGGTACGGCCGATCGGGCTCTGGTCCACCTGCACCAGCTTGTCGAGGTGCTCGACGCCCTCGACGCGCTTGGCGCGGCCTGGCACCTGGCGCGCACGGTTGAGCTTGTTAGACAGAGTCTTGGCCAGAATCTGGTTCACCACCGTGGACTTGCCGGAACCCGATACACCGGTGATGCAGCAAAGCACGCCTAGCGGGATTTCAACGTCGATGCCCTTCAAGTTGTTTTCCCGAGCGCCGACTACCTTGAGCTTGCGTTCAGGGTCAATCTCACGACGCTTATCCGGCACCGCCAGCACACGCTTGCCAGACAGATACTGACCCGTAAGCGATTCTTCCTTACCCATGATGCCGGCGGGCTCGCCTTGATAGACAACCTCGCCGCCGTACTCGCCGGCGCGCGGGCCAACATCAACAAGCCAGTCGGCCTCGCGGATGGTGTCTTCATCGTGCTCAACCACAATCAACGTATTGCCGATGTCACGGAGGCGCTTCAAAGTAGCGATGAGACGCTGATTGTCGCGCTGGTGCAGACCAATGGAAGGCTCATCCAGCACATACAGCACGCCAGCCAGACCCGAACCAATCTGGGTTGCCAGGCGGATGCGCTGCGCCTCACCACCAGAAAGCGTGGAAGCGCCACGATCCAAGGTGAGGTAATTCAGACCCACGTCGAGTAGGAATCGCAGGCGGGCCTGAATCTCCTTCAATACGGCGCCAGCGATGATTTCCTCGCGGTGCCCCAGTACGAGCGAGTCGAGGAATTCCGCGGCCTCTTCGATAGACAGCGCGGACAGCCCCGCAATGGACTTCTCGCCGTGCGCGGTGGAGGCAAGCCGCACAGCCAAGATCTCCGGGCGCAGGCGCGTGCCATTACAGGTATTGCAAGCCACCCGGCGGGTGTACTGCAGCAAGCGGTCCTTCTGCGACTCGGAATCGGCCTGCTCAAGCTTGCGCTCCAAGAAGCCGATCGCACCCTCAAAGGGAGCGGTCCAGTTGCGCTGCCTGCCGTAGCGGTTCTTATAGCGCACGTTTACTTCCACGTCGGTGCCATAAATCAGCGCATCGCGCTGCTGCTTTGTCAGCTGTGAAACCGGAGTCTGCGGATCAAAGCCCAACGTCTTACCAAGGCCCTCGACGAGTTTGACGAAGTAGCGCGAATTCGGGCTGGAATGCCACGGCTGGATGGCGTCGACTGCTGGAGCGTCAGGATCCGGAATCAGCAGATCTACGTCGACCTCAAGTCGGGTACCTAGACCGTCACATTCTGGACAGGAGCCGAAAGGCGCATTGAAGGAAAACGCACGCGGCTCGTATTCCTCGATGGTTAGGGTGTGACCATTGGGGCAGGCGGCCTTCTCCGAGTAGGTATGAGTGAGCTCGGGGCGATCGATGAAGTCGAGGGTAACGAGACCGTCTGACAGGCGGAGCGCAGTTTCGACAGAATCGGTCAGACGCTGCTTCTGTGAGGCCTTGACCTGCAAACGGTCCACCACCACGTCAATATCGTGCTTGATCTGCTTCTTCAGCGTCGGCGGCTCAGTTAATTGATAAACCTCGCCATCAACCCGCACGCGGGAGAAACCCTGAGATGCAAGATCGGCAAAGAGATCCACAAACTCGCCCTTGCGGTGTCGCACCACGGGAGCCAGGACCTGGAACTTTAGCTTTTCCTCGAGTTCAAGCACTGTGTCCACGATTTGCTGCGGGGTCTGACGCTCAATCACGGCGTCGCACTTCGGGCAATGCGGCGTGCCCGCGCGGGAGAATAAAAGGCGCAGATAGTCGTAGATCTCCGTGATGGTGCCCACCGTAGAACGCGGGTTGTGGTTGGTGGACTTCTGGTCAATTGAGACCGCGGGAGAAAGGCCATCAATGAATTCGACGTCAGGCTTGTCCATCTGACCTAGGAACATGCGGGCGTAGGAGCTCAGCGATTCAACATAACGCCGCTGGCCTTCCGCGAAGATAGTATCAAAAGCCAACGATGATTTACCGGAACCGGAAAGGCCGGTAAAGACCACCATCTTGTCGCGCGGCAGGTCGATATCGACGCCCTTGAGATTGTGCTCGCGAGCACCGCGTACGACCAAACGATCAGCCACTTATTGCCTCCTTTGTCAGCCTAGCTTCGCGCCCATCCTAGGTTCTGTTGGGGATAAGCAGCCAGACCAGTGAAAAATGTCTATCTCGAAATCTACCCGTAGGGTTGGACACATGAATAACGCACTAAAGCTCAAAAGTATTTCCGTGTCCGAGATGGACAACAACTGCTACCTCATCTGTGCCGGGGAAGAAGCACTGCTTGTCGACGCCGCGGATGACGCTCCCGCACTCCTCAACTTGGCCAAGGAAAACGGCGTCCGCATTAGCGCCGTGCTTACTACCCACCGCCACTGGGACCATGTCCGCGCCACTAAGGAAGTAATCAAAGCTACCGGCGCTACCCACTACGCCTCCTTCCTCGACTCCCCTGCGATGCCGGCGCCTGTCGACGTCGAGTTGAAGCAGGGAGACACACTGACTTTCGCAGGCCACGAATTCCCGGCGATTATTTTGCGCGGCCATACCCCAGGCGGCGTCGCCATCGCCGTCGATATCGATGGGACCACGAATCTCTTCGTGGGCGACAGCCTCTTCCCCGGCGGTGTGGGCCGCACCGATTCGGAAGGTGACTTTGTACGCCTTTATAAAGACGTCAACGAGCGCATCTTCGATGTCTACCCAGATTCCGCCATCGTGCGACCCGGCCACGGCAAATCCACCACTTTGGGTGAGGAGCGTCCAAAACTTGCTGAATGGTGGCAGCGCCGCTGGTAGATGCGACCTTTGTACACCAAGTGGTGGGTGGATAAGCACGGTTTCCACCCACAGCGGTCGGCGTTTTCCGTACACTGGTGAGAAGTTCATTACTTTACTCAATGAATCTCAACGAATGGAGTAACAAGTGATTCGTAAGTTTGCTCGCCCTATGCTGGCTTCTGTTTTTGTCTGGGACGGCGTCGATACCCTGCGTAACGCCTCCGACCACGTAGCCGAGACCGAGTCCGTTCTGCAGCGTCTGCGCAAGGTTGTCCCGGCACAGTACGCCGGTTACATCCCGAACGACCCAGAGCTGGCTGCCCGCGCAGTCGGCGGCCTGAAGGTCGGCGCCGGCTCCACCCTGGCGCTGGGCAAGGCACCGCGCACCTCCGCAGCAGTGTTGGCGCTTTCTACCCTGCCTAATCTCCTCGGCCGCAACGCTTTTTGGGAGGCAGAGGATTCTGAGGAGAAGAACAATCGCCGCAACGGTTTCATTACCAACACCGCTCTGCTTGGCGCACTGTTCATCGCTACCCAGGACACCGAGGGTAAGCCTTCCCTGGCATGGCGCGCATCCAAGTCCGCAGAGCGCACCAACAAGAAGATCCAGAAGGCTCTGCCGACCAAGTCCGAGCAGCAGAAGTTCGCTGATAACCTCTCCGACCGCGCCGATGAGTTCTCCACCAAGGCCAGCGATTGGTTCGAGGGCGCTAAGGAATACGTCGATGACAACAAGGATGACTGGCAGGCAACCGGCAAGGACCTGGTAGATTCCGCTCGCTCCTTCATCGAGGACAGCGCCGAGCAGGCAAAGAGCTTCATCGATGACAACAAGGATGACTGGCTGTCCACCGCCCAGGAAAACGCTGAGCTGGCTCGCAAAAAAGCTGTGAAGGCAGCTTCCAAGGCTCAGGAGCGCGCTGACTTCGCTCGCGCACAGGTTGATACCAAGGCCAACAAGCGTGCTGCCAAGAAGGCCTCCAAGCGCGCTGAGAAGCTGCAGAAGGAAGCTTCCAAGAAGCTCGACAAGGCAATCAACAAGTTCGGTGACCGCCTGAACTAAGCCTTTAACCTCCAACGGCCCAGCAAGGTATGCTGGGCCGTTGTCGTTTTTATCAATCTCTTCGCGCATTGAGGTGTATTAACCGTCGTGGCCTCCCCAGAACATAGCCCAAATCACCCGCAGAACGAGCAGGTAGCACAGGAGATTGCCGCTGAGCAGGCCTACGTTGACAGCCTCTTTTCAAGGCTGGACCACGAGGTCGCCCAAGCCAACGAACGCCTCAACGAGGTGCAGGCCGCAGTGGACCCGCACACGCCTGATGCGGATGCCCTAGTCCGCCGTGAAACGGAGTACCACGGCCTGCAAGCCAAGCTGGACCGTCTAAATCTCGCGCAGCTAGGCCTCGTCTTCGGCCGCATCGATATCGATGCCCCAGGCGATAATCCCACCGCAGAAGGCCTAGACCGCCGCTACATCGGCAGGATGGGCCTGGATGCCCGCGAAGAGAATTACCGCACTCTCCTGCTGGACTGGCGCGCGCCGATGGCACGTCCTTTCTACCTGGCCACCACTGCGCAGCCAGAGGGCGTTACGGTCCGCCGCCACATCCGTACCAAGGGCCGAACCGTAACTGATATCAACGATGAAGTCCTCTCCGGTGCTGGCGCGGCGGACGAGACCGCGGGCGTCGCCAGTGAGTCCGCGCTCTATCACGCGTTGCAGCGTGCTCGCACCGGCCACATGGAATCCATCGTGGAGACCATTCAGCGCGAGCAAGACGAGATCATCCGCGATAGCACCCGCGGCGTACTCGTGGTCGAAGGTGGTCCCGGGACGGGCAAGACCGCAGTCGCTTTGCACCGCGTGGCCTATCTCCTCTACACCCATCGCGAGCAGCTGGCGGCCACGGGTGTGCTCATCGTCGGGCCTAATTCCACCTTCCTTGACTACATCTCGCGCGTCCTTCCAGAACTGGGTGAAACCGGCGTGGTTCTTTCCACCATCGGTGAGCTCTTCCCCGGCGTTCGCCCCACCCACCAAGAGTCTTTGGCCGCGCGCGAAATCAAAGGCTCGGAGGCGATGGTGGAAATTCTCGCAGCCGCGGTGAAGAACAACCAGACGCTTCCTGCAGGCCCGCGCCGCATTCGCGCGGAGCACTTGGAGCTGACCGTCGACCCCGCGATGATTAAGGCGGCCCGCACCCGCGCGCGTCGTTCGCGCAAGCCGCACAATGACGCGCAGGCGGCCTTCGCCGAGCATCTCACGGAGTCACTCGCCCAGCAGATGGCTGAAAAGATTGGTGCCGACCCGCTAGGTGGCAAGAACCTGCTTTCGCGCGCGGACATCGACCAGCTCCACGATGACCTGGCGGAGGAACCACAAGTGCGCGAGCTCATCGACGAGTTCTGGCCTACCCTGGACCCGCGCGCAGTACTGGCGGATTTGCTATCTTCGCGTGCGCTTATCGACGCCGCGGCACCGGACTACGACGCCGAGACCCGCGACGGCCTGTACCGCGTGCAGGGCGACGCGTGGGCGCCTTCCGACGCCGCGCTCCTCGACGAGCTCGCGGTACTCATCGGCATGCCGAATCCAGAGGAGGAAAAGGCTGCCGCGGATCAGGCCTGGCGCGAGCAAGTTGCCGACGCCGAAGACGCGCTCGACATCTTGTCCTCCTCCGATTCCACAGACAACGACGATGACATGTTCGACGCCGAGATCCTGTCTGCACACGACGTCATCGACGCTGAGACCCTTGCCCGCCGCCAGGAGGTGCGCGATAACCGCACCACCGCGCAACGTGCCCAGGAAGACTACACGTGGGCCTACGGCCACATCATCGTCGACGAGGCCCAGGAATTAAGTCCGATGGAATGGCGCATGCTCTTTCGCCGCAGCCCTTCGCGCTGGATGACGCTCGTGGGCGATACCGCGCAAACCGGAGCGCCCGCTGGCGTAGACGATTGGGCCGAAACGCTTGAGCCCTTCGTGGCCCAGCGCTTCCGCCACCACAAGCTGACCGTGAACTACCGCACGCCGCAGCCGATTACCGAGCTGGCCAATTCCCTCCTCGAGCTCATTAACCCCGAGGCAGCTCCCGCCGTGGCGGTCCGCGACGGCGCGGAAGTCGTCTTCACCGCGCAGCCAGCAACGCACGCACCGGGGACTGTCACCGATGCCGACGGGCGATTGAACGCCGTCATCACGCGCGAGAACGTCGAGGAGATCAAGGGGCTCGAATTCGACCACGTGGTGGTCGTTGACCCTGATGCCATCGTGGCCGCCTCGCCACAGGGCCTGCAAAATCTCTACGTTGCGCTCACGCGTGCGACACAGACGCTGACCTTGGCCGGCCGCTTCCAAGAGACTTTCCACTAGTCTGGTGGGCATGGCTTTATCTGACATCGCACGCAAAATTGAACGCGCCACAAATAAGGCGGCGCTAGAGCGCACCACCCGCAAAGGCTGGACGCCGGAACTTACGGGTTATGCCGGATACGGCAACACGGAATTCGTCCACGTCTTGGGCCGCGTGCTCATGCACGATCCAGCGGCCGAGGCCACCGAGACATGGGCGCAGCGCGGTTACCGTCAGTTTTTCACGATTCAGGTAAACAACCTCGACGTCCGTGTCACGGTCAATGGCAAGACCGTCCACGGCCGGACCAATTACAACGGCTATATCGATATCTTGGTCCACGAGCATGGCCTAGGTGCCGGCTGGCACGAGGTAGTCATCGAGGCAGACGGCGCCGAGCCCATTACCTCCGAGGTGCTCATCGTGTCTGAGGACTCCCCACTGGGCGTCGTCAGCGATATCGATGACACCGTCATGGTGACCTGGCTGCCGCGTGCGATGACTGCGGCATGGAACTCGTGGGTCAAGCGCACCAACACCCGCCAGCCGGTTGAAGGCATGGCGCGCTTCTATCAGCAGTTGCAAGAACAGCACCCGGAGATGCCTTTCATCTACCTGTCCACCGGCGCGTGGAATACCTACGACACCTTGGTCAGCTTCATGGAGCACAACGGCTTCCCGCGTGGTCCACTCCTACTGACTGACTGGGGCCCTACCCCCACCGGGCTTTTCCGCAGCGGTCAAGAGCACAAGCGCGTGCAGCTGCGTAACCTCTTTATCGCTTTCCCATGGATGAAGTGGCTGCTCATCGGTGACGATGGCCAGCACGATCCGCTCACCTATGGTGATGCCGCGAACGAGCACCCAGACCGCGTGGCCGCGGTGGCCATCCGCAACCTTTCGCCACAGGAGCAGTTGCTCTCCCACGGTTCACTGGGCCCGCTTGCCGACGCCAACGAGGAAGGCTCGTTTAGCATCCCCCTCATCCAGGGCGGGGACGGCTCGGAGCTCGCCGCACAGATGCACAAGATTTCGGCGGAGCTTGAGGCTGGGGCCTTTGCAAAGGACGCACCGGAGACCGACGACGTCGAGTAGCACAAGCGAAAAGCCCAGTCAGATTCCCCGCGAGGGAATCTGACTGGGCTTTTTAAAGCAAGATATTAGCTCACGGTGTGAACAATCATGACGTCGCAGTCAGACTGGCGAGCGACGTCAGCCGGTACGGACCCCAGCAGGCGGCCGGTCAGGGAGTTGATGCCGCGGTTACCAACGACGAGCAGCTCAGCCTGATTGTCATTAACGATGGACATCAGAGCCTGGACCGGGGTGCCCGGGCGGACGGCGGTCTCTACCTTGGTGGCACCGAACTTCTCAGCGTGCTCCTTGCCGGTGGTGAGGTTAGCCTCTGCCTTCTGGTCACCCAGAATGGTCACGGAATCTTGGCGCAGGGTCTTGGAAGCCTGCTCCTGGTTCTCGTAATAAGCGCAACCGATGATAAGAGTTGCATCGAATGCGGCGGCGATCTTAGCGGCGCGCTCCACTGCCAGGAGGGAGGACTTGGAACCGTCAGTGCCGACCACGATCTTCTTGTAATCGCTCATGATGACCTTTCTTCAGGGGCCTTATACCCCAAATGATGATGCAGAATGTGCAAATTGCTAATCCTTATAAAGGCGCAAACGTAAGTTTAACAACTTTGTGACCTGTCCGTTGCGCAACGTGGCATTTTATACCCCGAATGGAAAGTGCTGTTTTTCTCACTTTTGGCGCCGTTTGTCGTCACCGCAGCACGCTAGATTCCCGCCTCTTTCAGGCCACGCATTTCCTTCTTCAAATCGGCAATTTCGTCACGCAAACGACCCGCCAATTCGAACTTCAACTCGCGGGCCGCAGCCCCCATTTGGGCGGTGAGGTCGTCGATAAGCTTTTGCACTTCGTCGGCAGCCATGCTCGAGACGTCGGGTTTGTCCACCATCGCCGCTGGGTCGGCGGAGTCCTGCTCTTCCCCATCGGATTCGTAGACCTGGTCCAAGATGTCCGCAATCTTCTTGCGCAGCGGCTGCGGGTCGATACCGTGTTCCTTGTTATAGGCAATCTGCTTTTCACGGCGGCGCTCGGTCTCATCAATGGCCTCTTGCATGGACTCGGTGATTTTGTCCGCGTACATGATGACCTCGCCCGAGACATTTCGAGCCGCACGGCCGATAGTCTGGATGAGCGAGGTAGTCGAGCGCAGGAAGCCCTCCTTATCCGCGTCCAGGATGGCCACCAGAGAGACCTCCGGAAGGTCAAGGCCCTCGCGCAGAAGGTTGATGCCCACGAGGACGTCGTATTCACCAAGGCGCAACTGACGCAGCAACTCCA
Source organism: Corynebacterium sp. HMSC06D04 (assembly GCF_001807315.1). Classification (NCBI taxonomy): domain Bacteria; kingdom Bacillati; phylum Actinomycetota; class Actinomycetes; order Mycobacteriales; family Corynebacteriaceae; genus Corynebacterium; species Corynebacterium sp. HMSC06D04. The sequence continues at coordinate 108,619 of NZ_KV788556.1, read as the reverse complement.
CGCGCTGTAGGGTGTCGATATCCGAATGCAGGTAACGGACCTTGACGCCGTGTTCTAAGAGATAGTCGGTGAGGTCCTCGGCCATGCGCTTGGTCAAGGTGGTAACGAGCACGCGTTCCTGCTTTGCGGTACGGGTGCGGATCTCGTCGATGAGATCGTCGATCTGCCCCTTGGTGGGCTTGACCGTCACCTTTGGGTCGATCAGGCCGGTTGGGCGAATGACCTGCTCGACATACTCGCCCTGGGAGGCAGTCAGCTCGTAGTTGCCCGGAGTAGCAGACATATAGACGGTCTGGCCCACGCGCTCTTCGAACTCGTCAAAGGTCAGCGGGCGGTTATCCGTGGCCGAAGGAAGGCGGAAGCCAAACTCCACGAGGTTGCGCTTGCGCGACATATCGCCTTCAAACATGCCGCCGATCTGCGGAACCGTCACGTGGGACTCGTCGATGATGGTCAGGAAGTCCTGCGGGAAGTAATCCAGCAGCGTGGCCGGCGCAGAACCTGCCGGGCGGCCGTCGATATGGCGGGAGTAATTCTCGATGCCTGAGCAAAAGCCCACCTGCTCGATCATCTCGAGGTCATACTCGGTGCGCATGCGCAGGCGCTGGGCTTCGAGCAGCTTGCCGCGATTTTCTAGATCCTCCAGGCGCTCAGCCAGTTCCGCCTTGATGTCTTCCACGGCCTTGGCCATGCGCTCCGGCCCCGCCACGTAGTGCGTCGCCGGGAAGATGCGCACCTCGTCGACGCGTTCTAAGACGTCACCGGTCAGCGGGTGGATGTAGTAAAGCTCATCGACATCGTCGCCGAAGAACTCAATGCGCACCGCACGCTCCTCATATGCCGGAATAATATCCACGGTATCGCCCTTGACACGGAAGGTACCGCGGGTAAAGCCGACGTCGTTGCGCTCGTATTGGATATCTACCAAAAGGCGCAGGAAGCGATCGCGGTCGATCTCCTCGCCTTCCTCAATGACCACCGAGCGGTCCAGGTAGGACTGCGGGGTACCCAAACCGTAAATGCACGAAACGGAGGAAACTACGACGACGTCGCGGCGGGACAGCAGCGACGAAGTGGCAGAGTGACGCAGCCGCTCGACGTCCTCATTGATGGAGGAATCCTTCTCGATGTAGGTATCGGTCTGCGCGATATAGGCCTCGGGCTGGTAGTAGTCGTAGTAAGAGACGAAGTACTCCACGGCGTTATGCGGCAGGAGCTGGCGCAGCTCGTTCGCAAGCTGTGCCGCCAGGGTCTTGTTCGGCGCCATAACCAGCGTGGGGCGCTGCTGTTGCTCAATCAGCCAGGCCGCCGTTGCCGACTTACCGGTACCGGTAGCGCCCATGAGCACGACATCGCTTTCGCCACGGCGCAGGCGCGCGTCTAGCTCCGCGATGGCGGAGGGCTGGTCTCCGGAGGGTTCAAACTCTGATTCCACCTTGAATTCGGCGGAGCGACGCTCCACCTCGCTCACTGGGCGATGCTCAGAGACCGGCAAAATTGGATGTTCCGCTGCAAATGCCATGCCCGCAAGTCTAGCGTTTTAGGGCAACGCGGCGCGCACAGCCATAATCCACGTCTCTAGCTCGCCGGTGGGTTCCCACAGTGCGTACACGGAAGAGGTATCCGGGTCGAGGGTGGCGTTAATCTGCTTGCGTAACCACGCCCGCGACTGCGGCTTGTAGAGCGCGTTGATGCTTTCTGCGCTGACACCCTGAGGCAAATGTTCAGGTGAGATCTTGGCCAACATACCAAGGGCAATGACCATCTCGGCCTCGTCGACGTCGAGTTGCGGGGCGGCGCACATGCGCTTGAAACGTTCGAAATCGAAGGAGCCATCACGAATGGCGGCGAGCAGGTCGCACGCCGCGTGATTGTCGAAAGGTCCTACATCCCACGTTCCCATAGATTGGAACAATAGGAAAGGAAAGTGAACGTAGCTAAAGCGCAGCGTTAACATTCATCGCTACAAAATTTAAATTTTCGCGTCGAGGGCCACCACCAGTCGCTCTACTTGCGGCACCAACGCCTCGCGCGCACCGTTGTTGTCGATGACGAAATCCGCTGCGGCCAGGCGCTCCTCATCCGGGATCTGTGCCGCTATCCGACGCCGCGCGTCTTCCTCGTCCAAACCTCGGAACTCGACGAGGCGGCGCACGCGCTCCTTAACAGCGACGTCGACCACGACCGTATAGTCCATGCCGTGGTGCAGGCCTTTGTCCACCAACAAGGGCATGTCATAGACGGTAAAAGCTTCACCGCGTTTGCGGGCATGCGCGAACCGGGATTCGGTCTCGGCCGCAATGCGCGGGTGGGTGATTTCGTTGAGGCGCGCGGTAGAGGCGGCGTCGCCAAACGCGCGCTGTGCCAACAAGCCTCGATTCAAGCTGCCGTCCGCCTGGAGGATATCGGAACCGAACGATTCTGCCAGCTCCGCTAGGGCGGGCTGGCCCGGCTCGACGATGTCGCGCGCAATCTGATCTGCGTCGACCACGTTCCAGCCGCGTTCTGCCAGAAGCTCGGCCACGGTGGACTTGCCGCTTCCTATGCCACCGGTTAAACCAATCAGTTTCATAATTGGCCAGGGTACGCGAAAAGGCCGCACCCCGCGTTTGGAAGCAAACGGAGGATGCGGCCTTTATGAGCTAGCTGGGATTAGTTGCCAGCGAGCTTGTCGCGCAGAGCAGCAAGCTGCTCGTCGGAAGCCAGGGAGCCGCCAACCTCAGCCGAAGCCTCGGATGCCGGAGCTGCATCGTTGGACTCGGAGGAGTAGTTGGAGGACTCGTTAGCCTCTGCAGCCTCAGCGGCTGCGGCACGGTTGCGCTCGATCTGAGCGGTGTGCAGGTTGAAGCGACGCTCGGACTCTGCGTAGCGTGCCTCCCAAGCCTGACGCTGCTCGTCGTAGCCCTCGAGCCACTCGTTGGTCTCTGGGTCGAAGCCCTCTGGGAAGACGTAGTTGCCCTGCTCGTCGTAGGAGTCAGCCATGCCGTACTTGGACGGATCGAACTCTTCGGTGTAGTCCTCGTCTGCCTGCTTAACGGACAGGGAGATACGACGACGCTCGAGATCGATGTCGATGACCTTGACCATGACTTCCTGGCCAACGGTGACAACCTGGTCCGGAACCTCGACGTGGCGCTGAGCCAGCTCGGAGATGTGAACCAGGCCCTCGATGCCCTCTTCGACGCGAACGAATGCGCCGAACGGAACGAGCTTGGTGACCTTGCCCGGGACGATCTGGCCCACAGCGTGGGTGCGGGCGAATACGCGCCACGGATCTTCCTGGGTAGCCTTCAGGGACAGGGAGACGCGCTCGCGGTCGAGATCAACGTCGAGAACCTCAACGGTGACCTCGTCACCGACGGTGACGACCTCAGATGGGTGATCGATGTGCTTCCAGGACAGCTCGGAAACGTGAACCAGGCCGTCGACACCGCCGAGGTCGACGAATGCGCCGAAGTTGACGATGGAGGAAACAACGCCCTTGCGGACCTGGCCCTTCTGCAGCTGGTGCAGGAACTCGGAGCGAACCTCAGACTGGGTCTGCTCGAGGAATGCACGGCGGGACAGAACAACGTTGTTACGCTGCTTGTCCAACTCGATGATCTTTGCTTCCAGCTCCTGGCCGATGTACGGCTCCAGGTCGCGGACGCGACGCATCTCGACGAGGGAAGCAGGCAGGAAGCCACGCAGGCCGATGTCCAGGATGAGGCCACCCTTGACAACCTCGATAACGGTACCGGTAACTGGCTCTTCCTTGGCGTGCAGCTCCTCGACTGCGCCCCAAGCACGCTCGTACTGTGCGCGCTTCTTGGACAGGATCAGACGGCCTTCCTTGTCCTCCTTGGTGAGAACGAGTGCGTCGATCTGATCGCCGACCTCGACGACCTCATCTGGGTCGACGTCGTGCTTGATGGACAGCTCGCGGGATGGGATGACGCCTTCGGTCTTGTATCCGATGTCGAGCAGGACCTCGTCGTGGTCAACCTTGACCACGGTGCCCTCGACGATGTCACCATCGTTGAAGTACTTGATGGTGGCGTCAACGGCAGCGAGGAAGTCCTCAGCGGTTCCGATGTCGTTGATCGCAACCTGAGGGGTGTTAGAAGTTGGCATATGTAGAAATGCTCCGAGTTGATGTAGGAGATCGTAAATGGACAGTTACGCGTCTCTCGAAAAGCGTCTCTAAACAGGCAAGATAGCGATAGTTTAGGATGGATTCCGATCCCGCCGTGACGATGTATAAAGCCCTCCTACGGAAGCCTCAGACAACCCACGGCATAGACACGCCCGTGCAATACTACATCCGCGCAGTTAAAACGGCAAATACTTCAATTTTTCACAAGGACTTCATCCATGCAGACTCCCTCTCGCGCAAACCAATCCTTTTGGGACAACGATGCCGCGGCCTATCATGCCGCGCATCCGGAATATCTTTCCTCCTTTTATTGGTGCCCGGAGATGCTGCACGAGGCTGACGCACACCTGCTTGGCGACGCCGCCTTCCTCGCCGCCGCGCGCGTGCTCGAGATTGGCTGTGGTTCAGCACCTTGTACCGCGTGGTTGCAGGATAAGGCGGGCTTTGCCACCGGCTTCGATATCTCACGCGGCATGCTCTCCCACGCGCCGAGCGGCCTGCCGCTAGTACAGGCAGATGCCCTAGCGCTGCCCTATGCCGACGAGTCCTTCGACATCGCCTTTTCCGCTTTCGGCGCTTTCCCTTTTATTGCTGACTTAGACGCGGCGCTGACCGAGGTCCGCCGCGTGTTGCGCCCGGGCGGGCGCTTGGTCATCTCCGCTACTCACCCGATGCGCTGGATTTTCCCCGATGACCCGCTAAACCTCACCGCTGAGCTCTCCTACTTCGACCGCGCCTACTTAGAGCACGACACTGATGGCAACTTGAGCTACGCGGAGTTCCACCGCACACTCGGCGACTGGGTGCGCGCGCTACAAACCCGCGGCGGTTTTCTCATCGAGGACGTCCTCGAGCCGGAGTGGCCGCAAGACCTCGACATCACCTGGGGCCAGTGGTCGCGCGAGCGCGGCGAAATCTTCCCCGGCAGCATCATTTTTATCTGCACCGCCGTTTAGTAGCAATCGACTATGAGTAATCTATAGCGCATGGATTTTTTGGTTAAAGAGCGCCTGGGCATCACCCTCCGCCGCGTCGTGGCGTGGTGGATTGATGCCTTCCTCGCCGCCGCCATCATCATGGTGGTGCGGTGGACCATCAACGCGCTTTTCGACGCCCCCATCACCGGCCACGCCGCCGCCATCTACGACATCGCGGCCCTTGCCGGCGTGTTCTACCTCTACCGCGTTATCTGTGAGGCACGCAAGCGCACCTCGCTGGGCAAATGGTCGCTGCAGCTGCACGTCATCACTGACAAGCCCGGCTGGTGGTCGGCCGCGCTGCGCAATAGCTGGATTCTTCTCACGCTCATCTCTTTAACCGGCGTGCCACACGTGGAGGCAGTAGTTCTCGGCGTGCTGGGAATATCGGTTTTGGCAACGGGCCAAACGCCCTTCGACCTGCTGGCTAATTGCCTAGTCGAGCGCCGCCCACTGCCTTTCTAACTTCGCCTTCGCGTAGGCCGGGATACCGTGGTCCTCGATGCCCTGGGCTACCAGGCGTGCGCGGGCCTTAGTGCGCTGCGGCATCCCAATCCTTACCGGCACCGGCGGAGACCTCGAGCGGGACGTTGAGCTCGATGGCCGAATCCATCTCGCGTTCTAGAATCTCGCGGACCGCATCAGCCTCGCCTGGGGCGACTTCCACCACAAGCTCGTCGTGGACCTGCAGCAGCACGCGGGAGCGCATGCCCTCAAGCGCCCTATCCACGCGAATCATGGCGACCTTGATGATGTCCGCAGCCGTGCCCTGAATCGGAGCGTTCAGCGCTGCACGTTCGGCATTCTCACGCGCGAGGCGATTATCGGAGTTCAGCTCCGGCAGGTAGCGACGGCGCCCGAAGACGGTCGCGGTGTAGCCATCCTTGCGGGCTTGCTCAACGACGTTGTCGAGGTAGCGCTTCACGCCACCGAAACGCTCGAAATAGCTTTCCATGATCTCCTTGGCCTCGCGGGCCGGGATGCCCAGCTGCTGGGACAAGCCAAACGCGGAAAGCCCATAGACTAGACCATAAGACATCGCCTTGACACGGCGGCGTAGCTCCGAGGTCACCTCATCGACCGGCACGTCGAAGACCTTCGAGCCGACGTAGTTGTGCAGATCCTCGCCCTCGCGATAGGCCTCGATAAGCCCTGGATCCTCAGACAGGTGCGCCATCACGCGCATCTCAATCTGGGAATAATCGGCCGTCATCAAGGTCTCGAACTCCGCGCCCACGATGAACGCAGAGCGAATCTGGCGCCCTGCCTCCGTGCGCACTGGGATGTTCTGCAGGTTCGGCTCGGTGGAGGAAAGTCGACCCGTGGAAGCCACCGTCTGGTTGAAGGTGGTGTGGATGCGACCGTCCGGCTGCACGGTCTTAATGAGGCCTTCCAGGGTGGTCTTCATCTTCTGGTACTCGCGGTGGGCAAGCAGATGATCGAGGAACGGGTGCGGGTGGTTGACCGCCAGCTGCTCAATCTCCTTGGCCGCGGTGGAATAGCCCGTCTTAGTCTTCTTCGTCTTCGGCATCTCGAAGGTCTCGAAGAGCACGGTCTGCAGCTGCTTTGGCGAGTTCAAGTTCAGCGTCTCGTCGCCAGCCAGCTCGCGGGCAGCGCGCTCCTGCTCGGCAACCTGCTCGATGAAGGCATCGCGCTGGGTTTCTAGAATCTCCACGTCCACGGCGATACCGGTGGCCTCCATGCGCGCGAGGATGCTCACGAGCGGCAGCTCCAAGTCGGCATAAAGCTCGAAGGAATCGATATCCTGCAGCTGCTTAGTAAGCGCCGCGGCCAGCTCCATGATGGCACCCGCCTGCTCCACCAGGGAAGAATCATCCAGCAGCGAGAGCTGGTCGCTGGCCTGGGCGAGAGTCTTTTTCAGGTGGCGTTGATAGACATCCGGCAGGTCATAGGTGCGCTGGCCTGGGCGCAGCAGGTAGGCAGCGATCGCGGTATCGTGCGCGATGCCACGCAGCTCGATGCCGCGGCCTGCCAGCATATGGAAAGCGGCCTTGGCCTCATGAAAATACTTCGGCGCAGAAGAAGAAAGCCAGGCGGCGAGCGCGGCGTCATCCTCCGCGCTCAATTCGCCAAGTTCGACCTGCATGCCTTCAAAGTCGGCGTCGACAAGCGCGAGCGCGCTGGCATCGCCCTGGCCCGGGCGGGAGTCACCAGTGACGAAGACCGCGACGTGCTCCTTGCCCTCCAACCACTGGGCCAAAGGCTTGTCGACGACCTTAATCTCCTGCGTCGGCGCCTCCTCCACGGCCGGCGCCCCACCGCCGTCGTTCGGGATGGCCTCCAGCACGCGCTCGCGGAGATTGGTGCCGAACTCGAGCTCGTCGAACTTCTCGGCCACCTCGCTAACGGTCGCGCCTTGGAATGCCAGATCGTCTGGACCGATCTCCAAATCCATGTCCGTGATCATCTGCGTAAGTTTGCGGTTCATGCGTACCTGCTCGATGCGATCGCGGAAGTTCTGGCCGGCCACGCCCTTGATTTCCGCGGCGTGCTCGATAAGACCCTCGAGGGTGCCGTATTGGAGGATCCACTTGGTGGCCGTCTTCTCGCCCACCTTGGGAACGCTCGGCAGGTTATCGGAAGGATCGCCGCGCAGGGCCGCAAAATCCGGATACTGCTGCGGAGTCAGACCGTACTTCTCCTCCACCGCGGCCGGGGTAAAGCGATGCAGGGTGGAAACTCCACGCATGGGATACAACACGGTGGTGTCCTCGTTGACCAGCTGCAGGTAGTCGCGGTCGCCGGTAACGATGAGGGTTTCATAGTTATCGGCCTGGGTAGCCAGCGTGGCCACGATGTCATCGGCCTCGAAGTTCTCGCGGGATAGCGTGGTGATGCCCAGGGTTCCGAGCACCTCGCGGATGAGCTCTACCTGGCCGCGGAACTCCTCAGGCGCGGCCTCGCGCTGGGCCTTGTACTCCGGGAACATCTCGGTACGGAAGGTCTTGCGCCCGACGTCGAAAGCCACGCCCACGAACTCCGGCTTCTCCTCGGCGACGATGTTGGAGAGCATGGACAAAAATCCATACACCGCATTCGTGTGCTGGCCGCCGGAAGTGGCGAAGTTTTCTGCCGGCAGCGCATAAAAAGCGCGGAAGGCCATAGAGTGGCCGTCGATAAGCAAAAGGCGCGGTTTGGTGGTCTTATTGTGTTTTGTCGAAGAAGTCACTCGCCCCATCATAGAGCCTTTACCCCCACCTAATTAGTAATTGCTCGCCCGGCTGCGCTAAACTGCTTTCCAGTCAACAAGACGCGCCCCTGTAGCCCAATTGGCAGAGGCAATGGATTCAAAACCCATTCAGTGTGAGTTCGAGTCTCACCAGGGGCACTACCTTCATCCCCTCGCTTGGCAGCTTTGCCCGGCGAGGGGATTTTTGCGTTCGGGACCCAAAATTTTGCCACGTTGAGTGAATAATATGCCGCGAGTGGTATTTATTGTGATAGGTTTATTCCTCGGGCGGCGCGGCGTTTCTCCGATCCGCTTAAAATCTCGGCCATATTGCGGCACGTCACGCCCCAGAGCCCGATCATTCAAGGTTAGTTTCGAAAGTATGCAATATATTCTCAACGCCATTCGCGGCGCACTCATAGGCTCGGCAGAGCTCGTCCCCGGAATCTCCGGTGGCACTGTCGCGCTTATCGTGGGCATTTACGAACGCGCGCTGCACAATGCAAACTTTCTCATCTCTGGCCGGTTCAAAAAGGTGGAATGGGGCTTTCTCGCCTCCGTCGCGGTAGGCATGTTCGCGGCCGTATTTGGACTGTCGACGCTGTTGCACAACTTCGTCGAGAACCAAGTATCGATATCAAGCGCCCTGTTTTTAGGAATGGTGGCGGTATCCATCTTCGTGCCGATCTCCATGATGACTCGGGCTGAGCGCTTCAAGGTCTCCTCCATCGCCACCTTCGCGGTGGCGTCTGCGCTTATTTTCTTCGTCACGGGATTTACCTCGGAACCGGTGGACAATCCCTCGCTCATCGTGGTCTTCTTGGCCGCCATGGTAGCGGTCTGCGCGCTCGTGCTCCCCGGTGTCTCGGGCTCGCTGATTCTACTGACGATGGGCCTTTACCAGCCGGTCATCGGCGCCGTTTCCGACCGCGAGCTGGGCACCATTGCCGTATTCGCCTTGGGTGCCCTGTGCGGCCTTGCGGCGTTTGTAAAGCTGCTCAACTACCTATTGGATAATCACCGCTCGCTGACCCTGGCAGCCATGGCCGGCTTCATGTTCGGCTCCCTGCGCGCTTTGTGGCCGTGGGGCGCGGACCAGGACGCGTCGAGCGGGGCAATCATCGCGATGATGGTGCTCGGCAGCATCATCGTGTCCGTATTCATCCTCATCGACGCGCGCAAGGCCAAGGCCTACAACGAGCCAGAAAAGCAAAGTTAGAACACCCCAATGAAAAGAAAAGTCGCCACCACAGCCGTGGTACTAAGTTGCACCGTCCTAGCGACGGGATGCGTCACCAACAAGGAATCCTCCATGCCTGAGGGTTGGCAAGCACCTGACATCGAGATGGTTCCGGAAATCGCGGCGATGTACCACGACAACGATGGCGTGCTCACGGCGGGCACCAACCCGCCGTTTGCGCCCTTCGAGTTCAAGGACTCCGATGGCGCGCTCGTCGGCGTTGAGATGGACATCACCAACGCTATTGCCGACGTCCTGGGGCTCGAGTTCCAGCCCGTTGAACAGGATTTCTCGCTCATCCTGCCCGCGGTGCAATCCGGACAAATCGACATCGGCGCCTCCGGATTTACCGATAACGAGGAACGCCGCAAAAACTTCGACTTCGTCGACCACCTCTACGCCGGCATCCAATGGGCCGAGCGCACCGAGGGCATTAAAGACGTAGACCCGCAAAACCCGTGTGGGCTTACCGTCGCGGTCCAGCGCACCACGGTCTCAGAAACCGACGACCTTAATCCGAAACGCGATGCCTGCGGCGGTGACCTGCGCATCCTGGCCTATGACACCAGCGACAACGCGGCGCTTGCCGTGTTGATGGGCCGCGCGGACGCAATGTCCGCCGACTCGCCTGTCTCCTCCTGGGCAGTCAACCGCTCTGAGGGCAAAATGCGCATGGTCGGCGACATGTTTGACGCCGCACCGTATGGGTTGGCGGTGCCGAAAGACTCCGAGCTCGGTCCTGCTGCCGCTGCGGCACTGGACTACCTCATCGAAACAGGCGAATACGAAAAGATTTTGAGCCGCTGGGGCATCTCTGAGGGCCTCGTGGACCAGGCAATGATTAACGAAAGGCCAGTCAATGACTAAGACAACTCCGGCCGCGCAGCCGCAAGAAATTCAGGCTCGTCCCCTGCGTCACCCATGGCGCTGGGTCTTTGCCACTATCCTCGTCCTCCTCGGCCTCTGGTTTGTCATCGCCTCCGCGCGCAACGAGGCATTTGGCTGGGATACCTACTTCCAGTACCTCTTTGACAAGCGCATCGGGGCCGCGTCCCTGCATACCCTGGCCATTACCATCCTCGCGATGCTCATCGGCGTCGTCGGTGGCGCAGTGCTCGCGGTGATGCGCATGTCCCCCAACCCGGTTTTGCGCGGCGTCGCCTGGCTATTTTTGTGGATCTTCCGCGGCACCCCGGTCTACGTACAGCTGGTGTTCTGGGGCCTTTTATCCGCGCTCTATCAATCCATCAACCTCGGATTCACCGAGATTTCGCTCTCGGGAGTGTTGACCAACGCCTTCCTGCTGTCCGTGCTGGGGCTTGGCCTGAACGAGGCGGCCTACATGGCAGAAATCGTTCGCTCCGGCATTTCTGCAGTGCCGGAAGGCCAGAAAGAAGCCTCCAAGGCTCTGGGCATGGGCTGGTGGATGACCATGCGCCGCACTGTGCTTCCGCAGGCGATGCGCATTATCATCCCGCCGACGGGCAACGAGTTCATCTCCTTGCTCAAGACCTCCTCGCTCGTGGTTGCGGTGCCCTATACCTACGAGATTTTCGGCCGCGCCACCGATATCTCCGCTGCTCTCTTCGAACCCATCCCGCTGCTTATGGTCGCGGCCACGTGGTACCTGGTGATCACCTCCTTGCTTATGGTGGCCCAGTACTTCTTGGAGCGCCGCTTCGAACGCGGTGCCACGCGTGAGCTCACCGGGCGTCAGCTAGCAGCGCTTGCCGACGCCGAGGGCACCATCCCCCGTAACGTTTCCGTCATCCCGGAGGTAAATAACTAATGGCTACGCCAATGATTTCCGCACAAAACGTGCACAAGTCCTTCGGCAGTTTGGACGTGTTGAAAGGCGTCACTCTCGACGTCATGCCGGGCGAGGTCGCCTGCCTGCTGGGGCCTTCGGGCTCGGGCAAGTCTACGTTTTTGCGCTGCTGCAATCACCTAGAAAAGGTCACGGCGGGCCGACTATACGTCGACGGGGACCTGATCGGTTACCGCGAGCGCGACGGAGTGCTCTACGAGATTACGGAAAAGCAGGCGGCCGCCCAGCGCACCGATATCGGCATGGTCTTCCAGCAATTTAACCTTTTCGCCCACCGGACGGTGCTCGAAAACATCATTGAGGCGCCGGTGAACGTGAAAAAGCAGCCGGTGGAAAAGGCCAAGAAACGCGCGATGGAGCTGCTCGAGCAGGTAGGCCTTGCGCACAAGGCGGATGCCTATCCGGTGCAGCTTTCGGGCGGCCAGCAACAGCGCGTGGCCATCGCGCGGGCGGTGGCGATGGAGCCGAAGCTGATGCTTTTCGACGAGCCGACCTCTGCACTCGATCCCGAACTCGTCGGCGAGGTATTGCGCGTGATGAAGGTTCTCGCCGCGGGTGGAATGACCATGCTGGTGGTCACCCACGAGATGGGATTTGCCCGAGAAGTCGCCGACAAGATTTTCTTCATGGATGGCGGCCAAGTCATCGAATCTGGCACTCCGCAGCAGGTCATCGACGATCCGCAGCACCCGCGAACCAAGGAATTCCTCTCCTCGCTGCTATAGCGAGCTTACGATGAGTTATCCACAGATTTAGCCCGAAAAAGAAATTAAGGCTAGCAATCGGTTGACTAACGCTCCTAGCGTTTAAGGCATGACTCTTCAGGCATACCTTGATGCACTGCGCCCCGGCATGGAAATCATCGCCGGGGCCCAAGGCATGTCTGCCGCCCAACTAGAAGCCCTCGGCGCCCCAGATACCGAGGCCCGCATGCTCGCCCGCCTGGCGCATACCTACTTCGGCCCCACCAAATTTAGCGCCAAACAGCGAACGGCCCGCGAGTCCACGCACAGTCTGCCGGTGCTAAAAATCATCGAACGCTACGCCGCCAAGGCGGCCAACCAGGCCGAAGCGTGGCGGCTGCGCGAGAAGCTCTGCGCGCTGCAGGCGCCCGCCAGCGACATCGAAAAGCAGGCGCGCCGGCTGACCCGCAGGCCGGCACGGGGGCCGCGTGCTGGGGCGCGGTTGTATCGACGTCGCAAAGCGTGGACGCTCGCCATCACCGGCCCCAGCGACATGATCGCGGACTTGTGGGCGCGCTTGGATAAGACCAAGCCTGTGGAGCAACTGACCGGCCTTCTCTACGGCGGCGTGAAGGCTGCACAGCGCCCGACGCCGCGCACCAACGTCATCGTGCGCCTGCCGGAGTTTATCGACGTCCTGCACGGCACGGGCGACGAGATCACCCTGCGGCTGACCAACGGCGCCACCATGACTGGAAAAGATTACCTGGAGCGCGTGCTTGCCGACGCCGGCCTCGGCGAGCTGTTTACGCTCATCCACCCGGTGGAAGGCCCGGTGAACCTATATCGCGCGCAAAGGCACGCCAGCTCGAAGCAGCGACTTATGGCGGCCGCGGAAAATCCGACGTGTCCGTGGCCGGAATGCAACATCGGCGCCGATGAAGCCCAAATCCACCACATACACCCCTGGCGCTTAGGCGGCGAGACCAACATGGCGAATCTGACCACCTGCTGTGGCTACCACAACGGGGTCAATCAAGACGACCCGAACGCCCCACCAGGCCGCGGGAGGCTAGACCGCATCGATGGTGTGGTCACTTGGCACCGCGGGCGATGCTAAACGCGCAAAAGCGCTGCTCCTTAAGGGGAACAGCGCTTGTTGGCGTGCCTAAATTTCCTCTGACATAGGGTTGTCTGCGGACTGGGCTTGGATGACGTCGTCAAGCACAGCGTGAATATACGGCGGTGCCTGATGATTGGAGTACTCGGAAGCTAGCTCCACGCCCTCCACGAGTGCGGTTGCGTTCGGGACATCCTCGTTGAAAAGAATCTCCCACACGGCCACGCGCATAATTGCGCGGTCGACGGCCGGAATACGATGCAGCTCCCACTCAGAAGAAAGGTAACGCTCGATGGTCTCGTCGATGGCGTCGAGCTCTTCGGCCGCGCCCTTGACGATGACCTGGGTGTACTCGGCAACCGGGGCGACGCCGTTGGCATCCTCGCGGGCCAGCTGGACGCGGTCCTCGATGATGCTTACGGGATCGACGTCGCGGTTTTCTGCCTCGTACAGAATGTCCGCGGCGCGGCGGCGCGCGCGGTAGCGCGCCGTATGGCGCTTGTAGTTGATGTCTTTTTGCTCAGACACGTTGCGCCCTAGTTGTTGACGCGGGAGAGGTACTCGCCGGTGCGGGTATCGATCTTGAGGACGTTGCCGATCTCGATAAACAGCGGTACCTGGATCTCGGCGCCGGTCTCGAGGGTAGCTGGCTTGGTGCCGCCGTTGGAGCGATCGCCCTGGAGGCCTGGCTCGGTGTGCTCAACCTTCAGGTCAACGGAGATCGGCAGCTCGCCGAAGAGAGCCTCGCCGTCGTGGAAGGAGACCTGCACCCGCATGTTCTCCTGCAGGAACTTGCCGGCCTCGCCGAACTTGTCGAAAGGCAGCTCAAACTGCTCGAAGGTCTTATCGTCCATGACAACGAAGTTCTGGCCATCGTTGTACAGGTAGGTCATGTCGCGACGATCTACCGTTGCGGTCTCCACCTTGACGCCAGCGTTGAAGGTCTTATCGGTGACCTTGCCGGAGACGACGTCCTTGAGCTTGGTACGCACGAATGCAGGGCCCTTGCCCGGCTTAACGTGCTGGAACTCGACGATCTGCTGCAGCTTGTTGTCAATCTTGAGAACGAGTCCGTTCTTGAAATCGGTGGTATCAGCCATGGATCAAACTCCCAGTAAAAATAGTGGTGAAAACAGTGTTCCAGCATACCTTATGCAGGTTTGCCAGCATAACAGGGCCAAATTATAGAACCTGCAAGTCCTTCGGGAATGAAGTGATGATCTTCGGCACGCCGGAGGTGATGATAAGCGTATCCTCAATGCGCACTCCGCACTTGCCCGGTACGTAGATACCCGGCTCGATGGTAAGGGTCATGCCCTCGGCAAGTTCGCCCTTACCCGTTTGCGCAGCAGCCGGGCCCTCGTGCACGTCAAGGCCGATGCCGTGGCCGGTGGAGTGCACGAAGTACTCGCCGTAGCCGGCCTCGGTGATGATGTCGCGGCAGGCGGCGTCGACGTCGACAAGCTTGGCCCCTGGCACCGCCGCCTTGACGCCAGCCTCTTGGGCGCGCAGGACGATATCGTATATCTCGCGGGAGAGCTCGTTCGGCTCCCCGACCGCGAAGGTACGGGTGCAATCGGAGTTAAAGCCACGCAGGTGCGCGCCGAAGTCGATGGTTACGAGGTCGCCGGAGACCAGTACGCGATCGTCGGCGCCGTGGTGCGGCTTTGCGGAATTCGGGCCGGAGGCGACGATGGTATCAAAGCTCACGCGCTCAGAACCCATCTTGCGCATGCGGTATTCCAGGTCCGCCGCGATCTGGCGCTCAGTGCGCCCCACTGCTACCTCGCCGGCAGCGACCAAGCCCTCCAGCGCTTCGTTGGCCAGCGCCGCGATGTGTTCGAGGCGCTCCAGCTCCTGTGGGTCCTTTACCAGGCGGATGTCTTCGATGACTCCGCTCATCGGAACCAGCTCCACTCCCTCGGGCGCTGCCTCTTCTAAGGCCTTGAGCTCAGATACGGAGACATAATCGGCCTCAAAAGCCACGCGCAGTGGCCCCTCGAGGCGCTTGAGCAACGCCGGGCCCACTGGACGGCCCAAGATTGCTTCGAGGTCTGGGACTTCTTCTGCAATCTGGGTGGTATAACGACCATCGGTTGCCATCAGCGCCGAGAGATCCTTGCGCAGCAGCAGGCCACCGTTGGAGCCGGAGAAGCCTGAAAGATAGCGCACATGCACCAGGTGGGTTACCAAGACGGCGTCGATGCGCATGCCGGCTACCTCTGCAGCGAGCTTGCGGCGGCGGTCACTAAAGCGGGTATCAGCGAGTGTCATGCGTTAATCCTTTTCTTCTTGACGGTCAACCCATGATAACGCCCACCACCCGCGGGTTTGGGGCTAATCGCTGAGAAAATAACCGAGTGCGGCCTCGTAGCCGTAGATACCCAATCCGGCGATAACCCCGCGCGCGATCGGGCTTAAATAAGAATGCTGGCGGAACTGTTCGCGCGCGTGCACGTTGGAGATATGCACCTCGACGAAGCCGGCGCCGTCGGCCACCTCGGCTAGGGCGTCGCGCAGCGCGACTGAAGTATGCGTAAAGCCGCCAGGGTTGATGATGACGGGCCAGCCGGCGTCGGCAGCCTCGTGGACCTTATCGATGAGCTCGCCCTCGTAATTGGACTGGTAGAACTCCAGCTCTGCCCCACCTGCGGCCGCACGCATGCGCTTTTCGACGTCCGCGAGACTCGTCGTTCCATACACTTCCGGCTGCCGCTTGCCCAGGCGGTTTAGGTTGGGGCCGTTGAGAACCAAAATCTTCATGTCTGCTCCGAACTAGTGGGAAATTGCTGCATAGGCCGCGCGCAATTCGGCCTCGGTAGCATCTTCGATGCGGGTGGTCTCGCCGATGCCGGTAAGGGCTACGAAACGAATAGCACCCCCGCGGTTTTTCTTATCCCTCGTCATGGCCTGGTAAAGCTCGTCGAAGTGGCCTGCTTCGTAGGTGGTGGGCAGGCCGAGCGAGCGCAGGATCTGGGTGTGGGTGTCCAAAACGGCGGCATCGATAAGCCCGCGGGCGTGGGCTAGGTTGGCGACGAACATCATGCCCACGGCCACGGCGCGGCCATGACGCCAGGTGTAGTCCTCGCGCAGCTCGATGGCGTGGCCGAACGTGTGTCCATAGTTGAGGGTCTCGCGCAGGCCGGCCTCTTTGAGGTCCTCGCCCACCACGCGGGCCTTGACCGCGATGGAGCGCTCGATAAGCTCGGGCAGACCGCTAAGCGGGTCGAGGCAGGCGGCGGGATCTGCGAGGTAACGCGAGATGATGACTGGATCGTGGATGAAACCGGTCTTGACGATCTCCGCCGACCCGGCGACGATTTCATCCTCTGGCAGAGTGTGCAGGCGGTCCGAGTCCACGAAGACGGAATCGGGCTCGTGGAATGCCCCGACCAAGTTCTTGCCGGCAGCGGTGTTAATGCCTGTTTTGCCGCCGACGGCGGCGTCGACCATCGCCAGCAACGTGGTGGGCACCTGGATGACCTTAATGCCGCGCATCCACGTCGCGGCAAGGAACCCCGCGAGGTCGGTGGCCGCTCCCCCTCCGAGTCCCACGATGGCGTCGCGGCGGCTGAAGTTTGCCTCGCCGAGGCTGTCCCACAGACCACCCACGACGTCGAGGCGCTTGGCGGCCTCGGCATCGGGAATGGGCAGCAGGGTAACCACGACGTTGCGCGCGGCAGCCTCCGCGGCAAGCTGGCGAGCGACGGCCGCGACGGCAGGCTGGAACACGATCCCCACCTGGCCCGCGCCGGTTGCGCTGAGCCGGTCTGCGATGGCTTCGGTCAAACCCGCGCCGATGGTGACCTCATAAGGGCTAGGGCCTGAAACTGGAATCGTGGTCATGAATACTCTTTTCTTAAAGTGTGTCGATAAAGCCCAAGATGGCGCCGACTACCTGCTGTGGGCTGCGCTTATCGGTGCGGACCTTCAAGTTGGCGACCTGCTCGTAGTACGGCCTGCGCAATTCCAGCAGCTCAGCGTAGTGAGCCAGGGGGTCGGCGGCGGCGAGGACGGGGCGGTTGGCGTCGCCAAGTGTGCGTGCAACGCCCTCCTCCGGGGAAACGTCAAGGAAAATGACGGTGTGGCGGTCCAGGAGGTCGCGGGTGCCTTCATCGAGCACGGCCCCGCCGCCCAGGCTGACGACGCCGCGCGAACACAGCGCTTGCTTTACCACTTCCGCCTCCAGCTCGCGGAAGGCCGGCTCCCCCAGCGAGGAAAAGACCTCGCCACAGGCCGCGCCCTCGCGCTGTTCAATCATCTGGTCGGAGTCGACGAGTTCGCAGTTGAGGGAATGAGCTAAACGGCGCCCGATGGAAGACTTACCCGCCCCAGGTGGCCCAATGAGAACAACGCGGGGACGCGGGCTACCAGTCACGGAAACCGGTGTGGTCATTACTTACTCCTGTTCAAAAGCAAGACGCTGGGAAACATACTCATTGTAGGCGGCGATATTGCGCTTGGTCTCCATGACGCTATCGCCGCCAAATTTTTCTAGCACCGCGCGCGCGAGAACGAGGGCGACCATGGCTTCGGCGACCACGCCCGCGGCGGGCACCGCGCACACGTCGGAACGCTGGTGGATGCCGGTGGCTGCCTTGCCGGTTGCCATATCCACGCTCTGTAGGGCGCGCGGGACGGTGGAGATCGGCTTCATGGCAGCGCGCAGACGCAGGGTCTCGCCGTTGGTCATGCCGCCTTCGAGGCCGCCGGCGCGGTTGCTCAGGCGAGTAACGCCCGCGCCTTCCCGCACCATCTCGTCGTGGGCCTCGGAGCCGCGGCGGCGGGCCTCCTCGAAGCCGTCGCCTACTTCAACGCCCTTGATGGCCTGGATGCCCATGAGCGCAGCGGCGAGCTGGGCATCGAGGCGGTCCTCGCCGGAGATGTGCGAGCCCAGGCCAATGGGCAGGCCTTCGACAACGACCTCGACGATGCCGCCCAAGGTATCTCCCTGCTTTTTGGCGGTCTCAATTTCCGAAATCATCGACGCTTGCGCATCCTCGCCGAAGGCGCGCACGGGTGAAGCATCGATGGCGTCGAGATCCGCGTGCGTCGGTGTGGGGCCCGCATAAGGCTCCGAGGCGCCGATGGAGATGACGTGGGAGATAACCTCCACGCCTAGGGTCTCGCGCAGAAAGTTACGCGCGATGGTGGCGGCGGCCACGCGCGCGGCGGTCTCACGAGCTGAGGATCGCTCCAGGATCGGACGCACCTCGTCGTGGCCGTATTTGACCATGCCTGCAAAATCTGCGTGACCCGGCCGCGGGCGGGTCAGCGGGGCGCCACGGCCGGACGCCATGGCCTTGGCGGTCTCCTCGTCGGACATGTCCAGCGCGTGTGGTGACATGATGGTGGTCCACTTTGGCCACTCGGTGTTGCCGATCATGATCGCAATCGGGCTGCCCAGAGTCTTACCGTGGCGGATGCCAGAAAGGAGAGTTAATTCGTCGGCTTCGAACTTCATGCGGGCGCCCCGGCCGTAGCCTAAGCGGCGGCGTGAGAGCTGGGCAGCGATGTCATCCTGCGATACTGGTACCCCGGCGGGCATGTGCTCAAGCATGGCGATGAGCGCCTGGCCGTGGGATTCACCTGCGGTAGTCCAACGAAGCATGCGGGTTATTATCGCACGCCCCGCACACGCGGGCTAGCACTAGGGTCGAACTTAGAGCGCAATCACACAGGCCGCCGCAGCCAGCAGCATTCCGGGCCCGTGCGGGGGTGCGGCATCGCGGCGGGCAAGGCCCCATAACGCAGTGCTTAGCGACGCCCCCATCATCGCCAGCAACTGCCCCATCACCCCTGCTTCGTGGACGGTCCACATGCCCAGCGGGAAGGCAAGTTTAATGTCGCCGCCACCGACGCCGCCGCGCCAGAGCGCAAGGGCGAGATAGAGGCCGGGCCAGATGAGTCCCGCGGGCGAAAAGATGCACAGTGCGATAAGGCAGGCGGGCAGGGTAAGCCAATTGGGCAGGCGTTTATAGCGGATGTCGTATATACACAGCATGACTATCCACGCGGCGATGCAGGCGTGGATATAAAAATTTCCCCCCATGGGGCCACAGCCTAGCTCAAGGCTGCATCGAGGGCAGCGCGCATGGCGGCTTGTGGCGCGGGATAGCCGGTAAATTGCTCAAACTGGCTGTAGGCCTGGTTGGCGAGCATGACGTGGCCGCCCACCGTGGCGTAGCCGTTGGCGGCCGCATGCGAGACGAGCGGGGTGGGCCAGGGATCGTAGATGACGTCGAGGACTGGCGCGTGGGCTAGGTCAAAGAGGTGACCGTCGAGGGCCGCGGAGGGAACAGTGGAGACGATGAGCTCTGCCGCGCGCGCGAGGGCGGCGAGGTCATCGTCGAAGGTGGCGCGATAAAGCTTGAGGCCGAGGGCGTCGGCAAGCGGGGCGAGCTCGGCGAGCCGGTCAGAGCGGTTCAGCACGGTGACGTCGGTAATACCGCGCTGCGCCAGGGCCCAAAGCGCGGGGCGGGCGGTGCCGCCGGAGCCAATGAGAAGCGCGTGACGAGCGGTCTTTTCTCCCATTAGGGCCGCCAACGCACCGGCGACGCCCTCGGTGTCAGTGTTGTCGGCGCGCCAACCGCTCTCGGCGCGCACCAGGGTATTGGCAGAGCCAATGAGTTCGGCACGTGCAGTGCGCTCCGTGGCGCAAGAAAGGGCGGCGAACTTGCCCGGCATGGTCACCGAGAAACCGCGGAAATCAGCAGGCGCCTCCTCGAGAAAGCGCGGCAGCGACGCCGCCGTGACCTCAAAGCGGGTGTAGTCCCAATCCTCTAACCCCAGGGCTGCATAACCGGCGTTATGCAGCACCGGGGACAAGGAATGGTCGATGGGTTGACCTAAAACCGCCGCGCGTGGCATTACTCGGCTGGCTTTGCTTCAGGATCCTCGCCACCCTGCACGCCGCCGCGCTGGGACTCGAGAATGCCGGATTTGATGGCCTTGTCAACGTTGGCCAGGTGCTCGTCATAGTTATCGGTGAACACGGTGGTGCCGTCGGCGTCGATTGTGGCGAAGAACAGCCAGTTGCCCTCCTCCGGGTGCTCCATGGCGTCGATTGCCTCAACGGAAGGAGAAGCAATCGGGGTATCCGGCAGGCCCTCCTTGGCGTAAGTATTCCACGGGGTTACCTCGGCACGAGCTTCGTCGGAAGTCGCCAGCTCCACGTCCGGCAGGCCGTAGTTAACGGTGGAATCCAGCTCCAAGCGCATCGGCTCTTCCAAGCGGTTCAGGATGACGCGGGCCACTTTGCCGAACTCGCCGGCCGGGGACTCGCGCTCGACCAAGGAAGCTGCAACCAGCAGCTCGTATGGGGTCTTGCCCATAGCCTGCGCGCGGTCGACGATGCCGGTCTCGTTGTAGCGCTCGGTGGAACGAGTAATCAAGTCCTTCAAGATGGCCTGCGCGTCCATGTTCGGATCGACCACATACTGGCCCGGAGCAATAAGACCCTCAAGGCGCTTCGGGTCCTCGCCACGGGAGCGAATCTTCTCCAGCGCCCACTCTGGCGCGCCAAGCTCGGCCGGATCGACGGTCGCCGCGACCTTCTCCAGTTCTTCCTTGGTCACGGAGCCACCCTCTTGCTCAGAGACTTGCGCGATCAGCGAGTAGACGCCGTAGCGAACATCGCCGCCGACAACCTTGACGTCGGAAAGCGTGGCTCCGCCCTGCACGTCCAAAGGATCGACCTTGTTTTTGTCATCGAGCAGCGCAGAAACCGCCGCCTTTGCGTTCATCTCCTCCTGCAGGCGGTAGAAGCCCGGTTGAATGCTGCCGGCGCGAGGGTTGGAGTTGGCCGCCGAGGAGAAAGCATCCGCGGTCTTGACCACGTTCTTTTCAACGAGCGACGGGCCGAGCTCGCTCATCGACGAGCCTTCTGGGACCTCGACCAGCTGCACGGTGCCGTTGCCGGTTCCCTCATAGTCCATGCTGCTGCCTCCTCCAAGCAAGCGGAAGCCGATGTATCCCAGGGCGCCGATAATAAGCACCACGGAGGCCACCACCACGGCAAGGCCGCGCTGGCGGCGTTTGACGTGCTTCGGCTCCATGGAGCGCCCGATTCGTTCTTGGTTTCGGCTCACGTAACTAGTCTCCTGCTGTTGAAGGCTCGTGGGTGGTTGCATCTGCTTGAAGCGCGTTGTTACGTGCGTCCAACCAGGATTGCAAGATTTCTACTGCGGCTGCTTGGTCGATGACTTTGCGGCCCTTTTTCTCGGATACCCCTGACGCCCGCAGCGCTGTCGTGGCGGCGACTGTGGTCAGCCGCTCGTCAGCCATGCGGACAGGTGGTTGCCCTATCGTTACATCTTTTCCCAGCCTGCGGCGGATGCGAAACGCGATTTCCTTGGCGTGTTTGACACTTTTCGAGCCGTTGCCCTGCAGATCGCGGGGCAGGCCTACTACTACCTCTACCGCTTGGTACTCGTGAATGAGCTCCAAAATGCGGTCGATATCGCCTTTATCGCGGTCTTTGAAACCGGTTTCGCGAGCGACGGTCTCGACAGGAAGCGCCAGCTTGGCGTTGTTGTCAGAGACCGCGACACCGATGCGTACGGTGCCTACATCTAGCGCTAGTCGACGCCCATTTCCCGGGTCGTCCACCCCGGGAGTATCGGGTTGTACGGCCATGCTCTATGAATGTCCCTTCGCGGTTGGTTGCGACGCAAAAGTCGCAAAACGGTAACGATGACATGTAGATTCTAGTCATATTATTTGCGGCTATGGTGCGCAGGGGGCATAAGTTTTAGGTTATTGGCTGTTTAAAGGCCTAATACCTACCCCTATCGCGCAAAAATCCCCGCACCTTTTGGTCTAAAGATGCGGGGAGTTAAGCGGTTAAAAAATTTAAGCCTTTTCGAGTTCGTCTCGCAGGGCGTTGAACGCGGCCGGAAGGCCTTCGGCGTTAGCGCCGGAGCCTTGCGCCATGTCTGGCTTACCGCCACCCTTGCCGTCGATGTAGCCGGCGAACAGCTTGACCAAGTCGCCAGCCTTGATGCCGCGCTCGATGGCGGCTTTGGTGACGCCGGCGATAAACGGCAGCTTGCCGCCCTCATTCTCGGAGGCGAGGACAACCACGCCCGGCTTGTCGCCGAGGCGGTTCTTCAGGTCGGTGGCTACGGTGCGCAGGTCGCCGCCGCTGACGTTGTTCGGCAGACGGGTTGCCACGAGGCTAAAGCCGTTGACCTCGACGGCGGAGTTGACCATCTCAGCGGTCTGGGACATCAGCTGGGCCTTGTGCAGGTCCTCGATCTGCTTCTCAGCA
Organism: Corynebacterium sp. HMSC06D04; assembly: GCF_001807315.1. Classification (NCBI taxonomy): domain Bacteria; kingdom Bacillati; phylum Actinomycetota; class Actinomycetes; order Mycobacteriales; family Corynebacteriaceae; genus Corynebacterium; species Corynebacterium sp. HMSC06D04. The sequence continues at coordinate 86,175 of NZ_KV788556.1, read as the reverse complement.
GCCTTGAGGCGCTCGGTCAGCTGCGCGATGCGCTCTGGAAGGTCCTCGGACTGAATCTTCAGCTCGCGGGAAACGCCCTCCACAAGTGCGGTTTCCTTTGAGTAGTAGCGGAACGCATCCAGGCCAGAGTAGGCCTCGATGCGGCGCGCACCGGAGCCCACGGAGGACTCGCCCAGCACGGAAACCGGGCCGATCTCCGCCGTGTTGGTGACGTGGGTGCCGCCGCACAGCTCGATCGAGAACGGGCCGCCCATCTCGACGACGCGGACCTCAGAGCCGTAGTTCTCACCGAACAGCGCCATGGCGCCCATCTGCTTCGCCTTCTCCAGCGAGGTCTCGATGGTGTTGACGGCAAAGTGGGCGTCGACAGCCTGATTGGTGATGAGAGCGATCTCCTCCAGCTGGGCCGGGGTCAGCTGCTCGGTGTAGTTGAAGTCGAAACGCAGGTAGCCCGGGCGGTTCAAGGAACCTGCCTGAACTGCGGTTGGGCCCAGCACCTTGCGCAGCGCCGCGTGGATGAGGTGGGTGGCCGAGTGCGCCTGGACTGCGCCGTGACGCCACTTCTTATCGACCTCAGCGGTCACGGAAGCACCCAGGTCGATGCCGCCGGCAGTGACGGTGGCCTTATGGACCCACAGCTTCTTGCCGATCTTTTGGACGTCGCCCACCTCAAGCAGGCTCTCGCCCGCGTACAGGCGGCCGCGGTCCGCGGTCTGTCCACCGGCCTCAGCGTACAGCGGCGACTGGTCGAGGATGACCTCCACCTGCTCGCCCTCGTGGACCTCGTTGACCTTCTCTCCATCGCGAACCAGACCGATGATCTTGGCGTCGGAAGTAAGCGTCTCGTAACCGGTGAAGACGGTCGGGTTGTTATCGACCCACTCACGATAGAGAGAAAGGTCGGCGTGGCCGTGCTTCTTGGCCTGGTTATCGGCCTTCGCGCGGCGGCGCTGCTCTCCCATCGCGTCGTTGAAGCCATCCATGTCGACCTCAAGGCCGGCCTCCTGGGCCATCTCTAGGGTGAGGTCAATTGGGAAGCCATAGGTATCGTGCAGCTCGAAAGCCTTCTCGCCGGAGAGCACTTTGGAGGTTGCAGCACGCGAGGTGGACTTGAGCTCTGCAACGGCTTCGTCGAAAAGCTTAGTGCCCGACTCCAAGGTCTTGAGGAAGGCCTTTTCCTCCGCGATGGCAACGCGCAGGATGCGCTCGCGGTGCTCCGCAATTTCCGGGTAGGACGGAGTCATGGTGTCCATGATGGTGTTCATGAAGCGCTCCATGCTCGGCGCGGTAGCCCCCAGCAGGCGTGCGGAACGGATGATGCGACGCAGCAGGCGGCGCAGGATGTAGCCGCGGCCTTCGTTGCCCGGGGTAACGCCGTCCAAGATGAGCATCATGCCGGTACGGGAGTGGTCCGCGATGACGCGGAATCGGATGTTGTCCTGATCGCTTGCGCCCTCGCCGTACTTGGAACCAGAAAGCTCCTCCGCGGCGTCGATAACCGGGCGCAAAAGGTCGGTTTCGTAGACGTTGTCTACGCCCTGCAGGATGCAGGCTACGCGCTCGATGCCCATGCCGGTATCGATGTTCTTCTTCGGCAGCGGGCCCAGGATTTCGAAGTTGCCCTTGCCGATGCCCTCACCGCGCTCGTTCTGCATGAAGACCAGGTTCCAGATCTCCATGTAACGGTTGTCGTCGGCCACTGGGCCGCCCTCGGCACCGTATTCCGGGCCGCGGTCGTAGTAAATCTCGGAGCACGGGCCGCACGGGCCAGGAATGCCCATGGACCAGTAGTTATCCTCCATGCCCAGGCGCTGGATGCGCTCCTTCGGCACGCCTACTTCGTTGTGCCAGATATCGGCAGCCTCATCGTCGTCCAAGTAAACGGTAACCCACAGACGCTCCGGATCGAGGCCGAAACCGCCGTCCTCCACGGAGCCGGTAAGAAGGCCCCAGGCGTTTTTGATTGCGCCTTCCTTGAAGTACTGGCCGAAGGAGAAGTTACCGGCCATCTGGAAGAAGGTGTTGTGGCGGGTGGTAATACCTACCTCTTCGATGTCCAGGGTGCGCACGCACTTCTGGATGGAGGTTGCCAGGCCGTTGGGAAACGGCGGGTTCTGCTGGCCGAGGAAGTACGGCTTGAACGGAACCATGCCGGCGTTGACGAAGAGCAGGTTCGGGTCGTCCAAAATGAGCGACGCGCTGGGAACCGCCTCGTGTCCGGTATTCACGAAGTGCTGGGTAAAGCGTTCCCGGATCTCATGAGTCTTCACGAGCTAAAAGTCCTTCACTGTTTAAGCGGTACGTAACAGCGCTCAACTTTACCCGTATCGCTTCCTAGCACGGGTATCGGGGGAGAAAACTTTAGCGCCGCTTGCCGCGGATGATGTTGCGCAGCCGCCCCAGGTAGTCATGGATGCGCTTCTCGGCACCATGTTCGGTGGGTTCGTAGTACAGCGCGCCTTCCAATTCATCTGGGAGGTACTGCTGCTTAACGACGCCGCGCGGGTCATCATGCGGGTAAACATACCCCACGGCATTGTCGAGATTTTTCGCTCCTTCGTAGTGGCCGTCGCGCAGGTGAGCCGGGACGTGACCGATGCGCCCAGCTTGCACGTCGGCTTGCGCGGCGCTGATTGCTTGGATCACTGCGTTCGACTTCGGTGCGGTGGCCAGGTGGATGGTGGCTTGGGCCAGCGGAATTCGCGCTTCCGGCATGCCGATCAATTGCGCGGCTTCGGCTGCTGCCACGGCGGTTTGCAGCGCGGAAGGGTCGGCCATGCCGATGTCTTCGGAGGCATGCACGATAAGACGGCGTGCGATAAAGCGCGGGTCCTCGCCAGCCTCAATCATGCGCGCCAGGTAGTGCAGCGCGGCATCGACATCCGAGCCACGGATCGACTTAATGAACGCAGAGACGACGTCGTAGTGCTGGTCACCGTCGCGGTCATAGCGCACGACGGCGCGGTTGACGTTGTCACGGATGACTTGGGCGGTCAATTCCCCACCGTCGGCCACGGCCTCGGCTGCGGCTTCCAGGTAGGTCAGCGTGCGACGGGCGTCGCCGCCGGCGAGCAGCACGAGTTGGTCGAGTGCTTCGTTGTTTGCGCTAATGCGCCCGCCCAGGCCACGATCGCTGGTGAGGGCGCGTTCGGCGAGTGCTTTCAGGGAGGCGTCGTCTAGCGGCTGCAACTGCAGCAACAACGAGCGCGAGAGCAACGGCGCCACCACGGAAAAGGAGGGGTTTTCCGTGGTCGCGGCGACGAGCAACACGGTGCGATTTTCCACTGCCGCGAGCAACGCGTCCTGCTGGGTCTTGGAAAAGCGATGCACCTCGTCGATAAAAAGCACGGTGCGGCGGCCATGGATGAGTTCTTGGCGCGCCCGGGTGATGACCTCGCGCACCTGCTTGACTCCCGAATCCAAGGCGGATAGGCCCACGAAGTTTTGGCCAATCGACTTTGCGATCAGCGAGGCGATGGTGGTCTTGCCAGTACCGGGAGGGCCATACAAGATGACAGAAGCCTCGCCGGAGCCTTCGATCAGCCGGCGCAGGGGCTTCCCTTCTTCAAGTAGGTGGCCTTGACCTACAACCTCATCGAGGCTCTGTGGGCGCATCCGGGCCGCCAATGGCGAGCCGGAATGGGTGGCAAAGATTTCTTGGCCAGGCAGCGGCGCGGATGCCTCTGCCCCGCCGGGTGCTGGGCCAAACAGAAAATCCTGGCTCATGGCCTAGCCTTCACGCAGACGGCTGGCTACGGTCTGGCCAAACTGCGCAACCGGTTCGCATGCGGCGGAATCGCACTTGGCGGAGTACCGCGCCAACGCCTCGAAGGTCTCGTACAAGTCGCGGCGGATGAGAATTTCCTCCTCGCTAAATGGACCCTGGTCTGCAGGACGCAGCAAGGAATGGCGTGCGTCGTGCTCGATGCCTGCGGAGCCTTCCGAAAGGGCCACAACGCCCTCGATACCGCCGGCGTACATCGTGGTCACGCTGGACAAAGCCCAGCCGATGAGCGAGGCGACGATGAGCTCGTGAAGCTCGCTATCGTCAGCGAGACGCGGCCACACATGCACCACGCGGCGTTGCCAGGCGGAGATGAAAATCTCGGCCTCTTCATCCGAGATCGGACGCGCGAAAAGGAACTGCGGGAAGCCGGCGATGACACAGGCGACGTCGAAGCCGACGTTGCGATAACCCGCCCACTCATAATCCAAAAAGGCTAGGTTTTGGGAAACGATGACGTTATCGGGTGACAAATCAAAAGGCGTAAATGCGCGCTCGCGACCGATGGACAGCGCGCTTGCCGCCTGTTGCGCAAGCTCCACAAAGTCTGCGGGCGCTGGCAGGCCAGCATCGGCCAGGATGTCTGCGCCAATCAAAATCGAGCGCTGCAGGGATTCATCGCGCAGCGACTGATGCTCGGCGTATTCCGGGTGCTGGCGCAGCATGCGGTTAAGCAGCGTCTCGTAGTCTTGCTCGCGGTCTGCGGTACCCGCATGCATCTGGCCCAAAGAACGTCCCAGAGAACGCAGGATCTCCTTGCGGTCTTCGCCCTGTGCTTGGATGAGAACGTCGGCCAAGGTGTCGCCCTCACCGACGTCGGAAAGCACCAAAATGCGACGATCCAGATCATGGGCAAAAAGCACCGGGCCCGGGCGCACGTCCTCGCTCAAAGCGGTGGTGAACTGGTAGGCCACGACCTCGCGGAGAAGCGCGGCGTCATCAATAGCATGCCCGGTAGAAGGGTTGTATTTTATGACCACGGAGCGGTGCGGCAAAAATGCCGTCGGAGTCATCCGCGCGCGCAAGACGGTGGCGTTGCCCGAACCGCCTAGATCAGTTACCTGCGTAAACTCGGCAACCCCGCCGTAACGGCGCGAAAGCAAATCGGCGGCCATCTCGACGACCTCGTCTTGGGTATAGGCCGTGTCAGTAACGCCCGTATTCTCCGTGGTCACTTCATCTTCCTTTACTTGATCGCTGAGCTCTATGTCAGCCGCGCTCGCAGCAAAAGCGGGGCACCGCCTCATGCGGTGTGGTGAAACACTTTCCCGCAGCTTCGGCCCTGCCCCGCTTTAAAAGCAAGCTTTAGCGCTTACTTCGCTGCAGCCTTTTCTTCTGACTTCTTTTCCGGCTTGAAGTCGACGCCGGTCTCCTTGCGCTGTGCGGCAGGGATCGGTGCCGGGGCGTCGGTTAGCGGATCGACGCCGCCGCCGGACTTCGGGAAAGCAATGACGTCGCGGATGGAGTCGAAGCCGCCGAGCAGGGACACGATGCGGTCCCAGCCGAATGCGATGCCGCCGTGTGGCGGTGCGCCGTACTGGAATGCGTCGAGCAGGAAGCCGAACTTCTCCTGTGCTTCTTCCTCGCCGATTCCCATGACGTCGAAGACACGCTTTTGCACATCCTGCTGGTGGATACGGATGGAACCGCCGCCGATCTCGTTGCCGTTGCAGACGATGTCATAAGCGTAAGCGGTTGCCTCGCCCGGGTTCTGGTCGAAGGTGTCGAGGTACTCCGGCTTCGGGGAGGTAAAGGCGTGGTGCACGGCCGTCCACTTGGAGTGGCCCAGGGCAACGTCACCGGATGCGGTGGCGTCGGCAGCTGGCTCGAACAGTGGTGCGTCGACGACCCAGGTAAAGGCCCAGTCGCCTTCCTTGATGAGGTCGAGCTTGCGCGCGATCTCGCCACGGGCTGCGCCGAGCAGAGCGCGGGAAGACTTGGTGTCGCCTGCGGCAAAGAAGATGGCGTCGCCAGGCTTTGCGCCCACGTGAGCGGCGATGCCCTCGCGCTCGGCGTCGGTGATGTTTTTGGCCACTGGGCCGCCCAGGGTGCCGTCCTCAGCAATGGTGATGTAGGCAAGGCCCTTAGCGCCGCGCTGCTTTGCCCACTCCTGCCAAGCGTCGAACTGGCGGCGCGGCTGGGATGCGCCGCCTTCCATGACGACGGCTCCGACGTACTCGTTCTGGAATACGCGGAAGGTGGTGTCCTTGAAGAACTCGGTGCACTCGACGATCTTGATGTCAAAGCGCAGGTCCGGCTTATCGGAGCCGTAGTACTTCATGGCATCGGCGTAGGTCATACGCGGGATCGGAGTGGTGATTTCGTAGCCGATGAGCTTCCACAGCTCGGAGACGATCTCCTCGGCCAGTGCGATGACGTCGTCCTGGTCCACGAAGGACATCTCGACGTCGAGCTGGGTGAACTCCGGCTGGCGGTCAGCGCGGAAATCCTCGTCGCGGTAGCAGCGCGCGATCTGGTAGTAGCGTTCCATACCGGCAACCATGAGCAGCTGCTTGAACAGCTGCGGCGACTGCGGCAGGGCGTACCAGGAGCCTGGCTTCAGGCGTGCTGGGACCAGGAAGTCACGGGCGCCTTCTGGGGTGGAGCGGGTCAGGGTTGGGGTCTCGATCTCGGTGAAATCGTGAGCGTCGAGCACCTTGCGGGCTGCACGGTTTGCCGCAGAGCGCAGACGCAGCGCGTCACCCTGGGTCTTACGGCGCAGATCCAGGTAGCGGTACTTCAGGCGGGCTTCCTCGCCGACCTCTCCAGAGGTGGATGGGTCATCGATCTGGAAAGGCAGTGCTGCGGACTTGTTGAGGACCTCGAGCTCGGTGACGTTGACCTCGATCTCGCCGGAAGGCAGGTTCGGGTTCTCGGATCCTTCTGGACGCGGCTCGACGACGCCGGTTACCTTCACGCAGTACTCAGAGCGCAGGTCGTGTGCGTGCTCTGTAACTTCGGATTCGCGGAAAACAACCTGGGCGATGCCGGATCGATCACGCAGGTCAATGAAGATAACTCCACCGTGGTCGCGACGGCGGGAAACCCAACCGGTGAGAGTAACGGTCTCGCCTGCGATGTCCTTGCGGAGCTCGCCGGCCAAATGAGTGCGCAGCACTAGTGTTCAGTCCCTTCTATTTCGATTTTTCACCCTCTCCCGCCACGCGTAGACAGCACGCGCCGGAGAATGGCAAAACTTGAACGCGCCCAAGTCTACAACCCCGCCTAGTATTTCGTTTCGATGAGGCAGCTACAGAAAGTATCTATATTTTCTGGCGGCACAATGCGCTGGACATATGGCATTATCAATGGCATGACATTTCGTTCGGATGCAGAATTCAACAACACCCGCGCCCGCTCTGGTGGCGGCGGGCGCCGCGGCGGCACCATTGCGGCAGGGGGCGGCCTGGGCACTCTCGTCCTCATCGGTTTGTTCCTGATCATGGGCGGAAACCCATCCGATCTTGATCAGTACTTCGGCACCGAGAATGACCAGGGCCAAATAGCGCAGGAAGAAAACGGCACAGACGCAAACGGCAACCCCACCGGAGAGCTTGCCCACTGCCAGACCGCTGAGGACGGCAACAAATACGACGACTGCCGCATCATGTACGCCGCCCAGTCCATCGACCGCGTTTGGGCGGACCAACTTCCAAAGCAGGCCGGGCTGGAATACACCGAACCCGGAATGGTCATCTTTCACGGCGCCACCACGTCCGGCTGCGGCCAAGCATCGGCCGCCACCGGCCCGTTCTACTGCCCGAGTGATCAGACGGCCTATTTCGATACCGCCTTTTTCGATCAACTCACCCAATTCGGCGCCGAGAACGCACCCCTGACGCAAATGTATATCGTGGCCCACGAGTTTGGTCACCACATTCAAAACCTCGAGGGAACGCTGGGTCTTTCCAATTACAACCAACCGGGCGAGGATTCCAACGCCGTCAAGATTGAGCTGCAGGCAGACTGCTACGCAGGCATCTGGGCAAACTATGCCGATGACAATACGAACATGGGCCTGCAAGAGATTTCGAAGCAGCAGCTCGAGAACGCAGTGACCGCCGCTGCCGCTGTTGGCGATGACAACATCCAGCAGCGCTCCGGCGGCCAGGTCCGCCCCGATCAGTGGACACACGGTTCTTCCGAAATGCGCTCCAAAGCCTTCTTGGCCGGCTACCAATCAGGCGAGATGGCGCGGTGCGACTACCTCGAGCGCAATGCTTATAACGGCTAAACACTTATAGCGCCTAAAGTCTAGGTCCCGCCTAAAAATGACAGGGGTGCGTGGGAATTTCCCACGCACCCCTGTTGTTGACATGTCATATACACTAAAGTTCTAAGCCACACTCAAGGGAGCAGCATGCAATTCGGAATCTTTAGCATCGGCGATGTCACCGCGGACCCAACCAACGGCATCAGCCCCAGCGAGGCCGAGCGCATCCGCAATATGACCGAGATTGCGCTGAAGGCCGAGGAGGTTGGCCTCGACGTCTTTTCCACCGGCGAGCACCACAACCCGCCCTTCGTGCCCTCCTCACCGACGACCCACCTGGCATATATCGCCGCACAGACAAAGAACCTGCAGCTATCCACCTCCACAACGCTTATCACCACCAATGACCCGGTAAAGATCGCCGAGGACTATGCCTTCCTGCAGCACCTTTCCGGCGGCCGCGTAGATCTCATGATGGGCCGCGGAAACACGGGCCCGGTTTATCCGTGGTTTGGCAAGGATATCCGCGAAGGCATCCCGCTGGCGGTGGAGAACTATCACTTGCTGCGCCGGCTGTGGCGCGAGCCGGTGGTTAATTGGACGGGCAAGTACCGCACGCCTCTACAGGGGTATACGTCTACCCCGGCGCCCCTTGACGGCGTACCGCCTTTTGTCTGGCACGGCTCCATCCGCTCGGTGCAGATTGCCGAGCAGGCCGCCTTCTACGGCGATGGCTTCTTCCACAACAACATCTTCTGGAACAAGGAGCACACCGCGAAGATGGTGGACATTTACCGCCGCCGCTTCGAGTCCTACGGTCACGGCCGAGCGGATCAGGCCATCGTGGGCTTGGGCGGCCAGGTCTTCATCGGCGAGACCGAAGCCGAGGCGAAGAAGTTCTTCCGCCCCTACTTCGATAACGCACCGGTGTACGGCCGCGGCCCTTCCCTGGAGGAGTTCACCGCGCGGACGCCGCTGACTGTAGGCACGGTGGAGCAGGTCATCGAGCGCACCATGCAGTTTGCCGATTGGGTGGGCGATTACCAGCGCCAGCTTTTCCTCATCGATCACGCGGGCCTGCCGCAGGAGGTAGTGCTGAAACAGATTGAAATCTTAGGCACCCAGGTGGTTCCGGAGCTGCGCCGCCGCATGGAGGCCCGCCGCCCGGAGCATGTGCCTTCAAATCCGCCTACCCACGCAAGTCTGAAGGCCAACCCCGCCGCACCCCATTTCAAGGTCAACCCCGGAGAGGAGAACTAGATGCGTTCACTGGTCGTTGTTACTGCAGGGCTATCTACGCCGTCATCAACGCGCGCGCTTGCCGACGCCCTCTCCCAGGCCGTGTGCTCCCAGGTCGGCGCCCGAGGCGAAGGCGTGGAGACCACCATGATTGAGCTCCGCGAGCTTGCCACCGAGCTCGCCGAGGCCATGACAAACTGGGGCGCCACCACGCCCCGCCTAGATGAGGCAAAGCGCGCACTATCGACGGCGAGCGCACTGATTGCGGTGACCCCGATTTTCCAGGGCAGCTACTCGGGCCTTTTCAAGCTCTTCTTCGACACACTCGATCCGCACGCCTTGGAGCACCTGCCCACAGCGATTGCAGCCACGGGCGGGTCTTCGCGGCATGCGTTGGTGCTCGACTATGCGTTGCGTCCGCTGTTTAACTACCTGCACGCCACGGTGATCCCCACCGGCGTCTTCCAAGCCACCGAAGACTTCGGCACCGCAGAAGGTACACGCAACGCCCAGCGCATCGAGCGCGCGGCCAAGGAGCTTGCCGATCTCATCGTGGCTCCCACCGACCGCGTCGCAGGACTAGCCGCCCCGAACTTGGCAGAGCCTTCCCCACGTCCCACCGGATTGGACGTGGAAGAAGAGTTCACGCCGTTTAGCGCGCTGCTGAAAGGCCACGACGGCACCGCCTAACCACAGCATCATCTAGCAGCACCGCGCACCGGGGTTGGCATCCTGCTCGGCGTAGCGGGCACGCCAATATTCGCGCTCGGTTGGAATCGCGGCGTCGGGATGATGCGCCTTAAGGTGAGCGCAGTACTTCGCATAGGCGTGATCGCCCATGAGCTCGCCGACGTACCAGGTGATTTTCTTGAGCGCGCTAATCACTAATGCCCTCCAGTTTCTTCGAAGCTCATGTTGTACTGCGCGGCTACTTCTTTCTCCCGTTTGGTCGGCATCATTCCACGGGGCAGGAACAGCGTGGATGGGATGTCCTCGGTCTCCGAGTCCGCTGGCTCGATACCGGCTACGCGCTGCTTGACCGCCTTGATACACGACACCACTGCCGCCCCAATAACGGCTAGGACGAGCACGGCGAAGAGGATAGATAGACAGCCTTGGATGAAGGTATTACGCACCACTGCGTCAATTTCTTCGACGGACTTTGCAGACCCGAACTCGCTAAGCCCCTGAGCCGCAGCGTCTTTGAAGCGCGCATGGTTAGCCCAGTAGCCGATGGTCGGATCGGAGCTGAAGATCTTCTGCCAGGACGCGGTCATGGTCACGATGAGGTCCCAGGCCAGCGGGATAAGCGGAATCCAGACCCACTTATAAAGGCCCTTCTTGACCACGACAACCACGACGAGTGCGAGCGCCATTGCAGCTAATAGCTGGTTCGCGATGCCGAAGAGCGGGAAAAGCACGTTGATGCCGCCTAGCGGATCGGTAACGCCCATGATGAGGATGGCGCCCCACAGCGCACAGACGATGAAAGTGGAAAGGTAGGTCCCGAGCTTCCAGCTTTGGTCGCGGAACTTGCCCAGGCCCGGGATGCCTCCCAAGGAGTCGGACATCATAAAGCGTGCCACGCGGGTGCCAGCGTCCACCGTGGTGAGGATAAACAGCGCCTCGAACATGATGGCAAAGTGGTACCAGAAAGCCTGCATGGCTGGATTGCCCAGCATCTGCGTCATGATTTCGGACATGCCATAAGCCAGCGTTGGCGCGCCGCCGGTACGGGAAACGATGGACTCCTCGCCCACTGCCTGGGCTGCGGCGGTTAGCTGCTCGGCGGTGATGCCAGCGCCGGGCAGGTTGAGGGTGCCTACGAAGTCGGCCGCACCTTCCGCAGTGCCCTGTGTCTTCGGCGCTGGAGAGTTCATGGCGAAGTACATGTGGCGGTCAATGATGACCGCGGAGATAAGCGCCATGACCGCGACGAAGGACTCCATGATCATGCCGCCGTAACCGATGGCACGCATGTGGGATTCCTTCTCAATGAGCTTTGGCGTGGTACCCGAGGAGATCAGCGCGTGGAAGCCAGAAAGTGCGCCGCACGCAATGGTGATAAACAGGAACGGAAAGAGGTTGCCGGAGAAGACTGGGCCATTTCCGTCCGTGGCGAAGCTGGTCACTGCCGGCATGTGCACGGACGGGCGCTCAATCACGATGGCGATGGCAAGCAGCGCGATGACGCCAATCTTCATGAAGGTAGACAGGTAGTCACGCGGGGCAAGCAGCAGCCAGACCGGCAGGATAGCTGCCACGATGCCATAGCCAATGATGGCAAAGGCTAAGGTCTCCTTGGACCAGGTAAACATGCTGGCACCGAGCTCAGTATCGGAGACCCAACCGCCGCCGATGATGGCGGCAAGCAGCAGGATGACGCCAATGACGGAGACCTCAGAGACCTTGCCAGGGCGGATGTAGCGCAGGTAGAGGCCCATGAACAAAGCGATGGGGATGGTCATCGTGATGGAGAAGACGCCCCACGGCGAATCCGCCAAAGCGTTGACCACGATGAGCGCCAGCACTGCGATGATGATGATCATGATGGCGACGGTGGCGATGATGCCCGCGATGCCTCCAATTTTACCCATCTCATCGTTGATCATTTGGCCCAGCGAGCGGCCCTTGCGCCGCGTGGAAACCCACAACACCAGGTAATCCTGTACCGCGCCCGCAAAGACGACGCCGAGGACGATCCATAGTGTGCCCGGGAGATAGCCCATCTGCGCCGCCATGACTGGGCCGACCAGCGGGCCCGCGCCGGCAATAGCGGCGAAGTGGTGGCCAAAGAGCACGCGGCGATCGGTAGGCAGGAAGTCCTTACCGTCGTTGGCGTACTCGGCAGGAGTCGCACGATTATTGCGCGGCTTTACCACCTGGTACTCAATAAGGCGTGCGTACAGGGTATATCCGATAATGTATGAGCCAACGGCGGCTAGGACCAACCAGACGGAGTTGATGGTCTCACCGCGGTGGAGAGCGAGCACTCCCCAACCGGCAGACGCAGCGATAGCGGCAATCAAAATGACGATCTTCTCAACGTTGCCGATGACCTTTTCCGGCTTTACGTCGATGGGCTGTGCCTGGCCGTCGACTTCAACAAATTCGATGTCGGACCGCGGTTCGGGTCCGGTCTTGATACTCACGATAATCTCCCGAGGAATCAGACAGAGCAGATGAAAGAACTTTTATCCAGCCACAGTTGTTAGGCACGCTGAATTGCTTAACTATTGTGAACTGAGATACTAATCAGTATTCATTGTGTGAAAAGGTCGCACAATAAAATTCAATAATTTCTATCGGCTTATCCCCCCAAAATCGCTTGACCTTGGTCACACCCACCCCGCGGGACTGCTAAGGCTACCTCCACGTAGTGAACTACTGACAAAGCGGTACCATGGAGAAACTGTATGCGCGGCCTTCCGGAAAAAGTCCTCGTCACAGAGAATTTCGGCCGCAGCAAGATCGCAATTAACACGGGTTTAGCCACAGCCTGCCCCCTAGAAATACTCCCCCCACCTACCCCCAATTTAATTTCCAAACTCACAAAGCAAACTCACAAAGGAGGCACCGCCCAGCATGGCAATCAGCGTCACCGACATTTTCTCCATCGGCATTGGCCCATCTTCCTCGCACACCGTCGGCCCAATGCGCGCGGCCCTTGCGTTCCTGAAAACGCTGCCGGAGCATCCAGCCAAGGTGCACACCGAGCTGCGGGGCTCGCTTTCGCTGACTGGCCGCGGCCACGGCACCGACCGCGCGGTGATTCTGGGCTTGGCCGGCTGGGATCCGCTGACCGTCCCGGTTGACGCTGAACCGCGTTCCGATCAGCCCATTCCGAGCAAAGGCATGACCGACGGCCCGCTGGGCGCGATGGAATATTCCATCGAGTTCAACAACGAGCCGGTCCCCGAGCACCCGAATTGCCTCATCTTCGATGCCTGGGATGCAGAGGGCAACCTACTGGCCGAGCACGCCGAGTACTTCTCCGTCGGCGGCGGATTCATTCTCTCCCGCGCGGAACTCGACGCAGAGGTGGCAGCCTCCGCCGAGGTACCTGCCGGCATGGCAGCGGCCGAATCCACCGACGATGTTCCTTACCCATTCACCACGGGCGAGCAATTGCTGGCGCTGTGCGAGAAGCACGATTTGAAGATCTGGGAGATTGTCGCCGCCAACCAGGAAGCGCTCCATAAAGAAGACGGCGGCCTCGAATACGTCTACGCGCACCTGGACTTGGTGTGGGACATCATGCGCGAGTGCGTCACCGACGGCATCTCCACCTCCGGCATCTTGCCGGGCGGCCTGCAGGTCCCACGCCGCGCGCCGGGCATGTACAAACAGCTGATGGAAGGCCACGACGATAAGACCTGCGGCTTTTCCGCTATGGAGTGGGTCAACCTGTTTGCGCTCGCCGTCAACGAGCAAAATGCCGCCGGCGGCCGCGTCATCACGGCCCCAACGAACGGCGCCTGCGGCATCATCCCAGCGGTGTTGCACTATGCCCGCGACTTCAAGCCGAACTTCACCCGCGATTCCGCCCGCCGCTACTTGCTTACCGCGGGTGCCATCGGCATGATCATCAAGCACAACGCCTCGATTTCGGGCGCCGAGGTGGGCTGTCAGGGCGAGGTAGGCTCCGCGTCGTCAATGGCGGCGGCCGGCATGGCTGAACTGCTAGGCGCAACGCCGGCGCAGATCGAAAATGCCGCCGAGATTGCGCTGGAGCACAACCTCGGCCTTACCTGCGACCCAGTCGGCGGCCTCGTGCAGATTCCGTGCATCGAGCGCAACGCCATCGGCGCGGTCAAGTCCATCAACGCCGCGCGCCTGGCGCGCATGGGCCAAGGCACGCACCACGTTTCTCTCGACGCCGCCGTGCAGACGATGGCCGATACCGGCCGCGACATGCTGGCGAAGTACAAGGAGACCTCCATTGGTGGCCTCGCAAAGACCCTAGGCTTCGCCGTCACGCAGGTGGAGTGCTAATGCAAAAAGGCTTGCGTGGCAAAAGGTAGTCTTATCGCTAACGCACAGACCCTAACCTAGAAAGCGATATCTACCTCCATGCGAGCCGATGCATTACGCCGCCGAATAGCCATCATCGAGGCGGCATGTGCCATGTTTAAACGCCATGGCAACTCGGTCTCCCTTGAAAAGATTGCCCAGGAAGCAGGCGTGGGCGTCGCCACGCTCTACCGCAACTTCCCGGACCGTGAACGATTGATTCACGCGTGCGCGGAACACATGAGCGACGATTTTCTGGTCTTCCAAAATCGCTTGATTAAAGGCTTCGAATCCGATCCTTCGGACGCGGAAAACTTCGTCCTGGACTATGCTCTCGAGCTCACGGACATGGGTTTGACCAGCCTCATCCCCTCCTTCGTGCCGGAGGACTTAGATACCCTGCCGGAAGATTTGAAGTTGAAGCGCGACGCGTTGCAGGAAAACGGCGAAAGGTTCATCGAGCTCGGAAAGCAGCACGGAGTAATTGGCCCCGGCGTGGGGCACCTCGACTTCGTGGTGGGGATCTTGACGCTGGTGCGCCCCAGGAAGGTGCATGTGGAGAGCTACGTGCCCGATATCCAAAAGCGTATGCTGCGCATCTACTTGGCAGGCATCAAAAGCGGCATGGCGAACGCATAGTAGCAAAACAAAAGGCGCCTTCACTCCCCAACCGATATGTGGGAAGGAAAGCGCCTTTGGCATCTCAGCGAGATGCCCTTTGGCGTCGTTGGCTTAATTCAGCTGGCCGCGCAGGTGCTCAACGAGCGCGTCAATGGCGACGTCGCTTTGCTCATGCGCGGCAAGGTCCTTGACCGCCACGACGCCGTTTTCAAGCTCCTGCTCGCCCAGAACAAGCGCGAAACGAGCGCCGGCACGATCCGCGCCCTTCATAGCGCCCTTAAGACCGCGGTCTCCGAAGGACATGTCAGCGGAGATGCCGGCGTTGCGCAGGTCGTTGACAATGCCTGCCATGCGGCGCTTAGCATCGGCGCCCAGTGCCACGCCGAAGACCTCAACGCGCTGGTCGACGCCGTCGAGCTGGATGCCCTCAGCCTCCAGAGCCAAGACGGTGCGGTCGACGCCGAGGCCGTAGCCGATGCCGGAAAGCTCCTGGCCTCCCAGCTGAGACATCAGGCCGTCGTAGCGACCGCCGCCACCGATGCCGGACTGCGCGCCAAGCAGCGGGTGCACGAACTCGAAACAGGTCTTGGTGTAGTAATCCAAGCCACGAACCATGCGCGGATTGATGGTGTACTCGATGCCCATGTCATCGAGGAGGCCGGTGACCGTCTCGAAGTGCTCACGGCACTCGTCGTTTAGGTGATCGAGCATCAGCGGGGCGTCGACAAGCTGCTCCTGGACCTCAGGACGCTTGTCATCGAGGACACGCAGCGGGTTGATCTCCGCACGCTTGCGGGTTTCCTCATCCAAGTCGAGCTTGAACAGGAACTCCTGCAGCTTCTCGCGGTAAGCCGGGCGGCAGTTCTGGTCACCCAAGCTGGTCAGCTCGAGACGGAATTGGCTCAACCCGAGGGAACGGAAGGAGCGATCTGCCAGGGCGATGACCTCGGCGTCGAGCGCGGGATCGTCAACGCCGATGGCCTCGACGCCGACCTGCTGAAGCTGGCGGTAGCGGCCAGCCTGCGGGCGCTCGTAGCGGAAGAAAGGTCCGAAGTAGTTGAGCTTGACCGGCAGTTGGCCGCGGTCAAGGTTGTGCTCGATGACAGAACGCATAACGCCTGCGGTACCTTCTGGGCGCAGGGTTACCGAGCGGTCGCCGCGGTCTGCGAAGGTGTACATCTCCTTGGAGACCACATCGGTGGATTCACCAACACCACGCGCGAAAAGCGTGGTGTCTTCGAAGATCGGAAGCTCGATGTGCTGGAAGCCGGAGAGATGAGCCTGATGGACCAGGTTCTCACGCACCTTGTAGAAGGTCGCCGATTGCGGCGGAATGTAGTCCGGGACTCCCTTGGGAGCGGACAGGGCCTTAAACTGCTTCTTATCACTCACGCGTATCAGAGTACATCCCGTAGCGTGGCCAAGAATGGATTAGTTGCCCTTTCGGCGCCCATCGTGGTGGTTGCGCCGTGTCCGGGCAGGACAGCGAGCTTGTCATCAAGCCTCCAGACAGGCCCGGCAAGCGAGAGCTGCATCGCGCTTGGGTCAGAGTGCTCCAAGTCGGTGCGCCCGATGGAGCCTTTAAAGAGGACGTCGCCGGAAAGCACGAATTCCTCGGCAATAATAAGGACGGAGCCCGGCGAATGCCCCGGGGCATGCTCGATCCGGAACTCATAGCCGATGAGTTCCAAGGGCTTGCCGCCGTGGAGCTCGCGAAGATCGTCGATGGCGAGCATATTCGCGGCGTCGAAAAGCAGCTGCGATTCCGGTGAGACCCCGGAACCGTCAACAAGCATGAACGCGTCCTTGGGGTGGATGTACACCGGAAGGTTGAGCTGCTTGGCAAGGTCACCTGCCTCGCGGGTGTGGTCGAGGTGGCCATGGGTCAAGACGATATCTTCGAAGTTAAGGCCATGCTCTTTACCCAAGTCGAGAACACGTTGCATCGCGTGCATGCCTGGGTCAACCACGAAAGCACGGGAGCCATTGGCCACCACATAGGTATTGGTCTTGTAGGGCCCAGCTGCGAAACCTAAAACGCTCAAAGTCATAAAACGCAGTCTAGCGCCCGCCCCAATGCAGTGGGGCCAGGCGCTAGATGAGATTTAGTGAGCTTTTACTCGCCGAATTACTTGCCCAATGCCTCGATCGCGGCGTCGTAGTTCGGCTCGGTGGTGACTTCATCAACGAGCTCGGTGTAGATGACCTTGTGCTCTTCATCGGTGACAACAACGGAGCGAGCCAGCAGGCCCTTCAGTGGGGAGCCCTGCAGGGTAATGCCCAGCTTCTCGCCGAAGTCAGAGCGGAAATCGGAAGCGCTAACGACGTTCTCGATGCCCTCTGCTGCACAGAAGCGCTCCTGCGCGAATGGCAGGTCACGGGACACGGACAACACGACGGTGTTGTCTAGGCCGGCAGCCTTCTCGTTGAAGGAACGCAGCTGCGCTGCACACACGCCGGTGTCTACGGAAGGGAACAAGGAGATAACCAGGCGCTTGCCCTCGAAGTCCTGGTTGGTTACCTCGGAAAGATCGGTGCCGACGAGCGTGAACTCTGGCAGCTTCTGCCCTACCTCAGGTAGGTTTCCGGCGATTTCGGTTTCGTTTCCATTGAATTTAACGTGAGCCATGGCGCCCCACCCTACTGAAGGATCTCCCGTCGTGCCACGACGGGCAAATACGATCCGTTGGACCAGACGGGCTAGACTCTGTCAGGTATAGCTCGAGCCCACTGGCTTAGAAGCTAGCGTTTAACTCGAAATCCATCGCCAAAGGACCATTAAATGCCCAACAACAAACAGCGTGGCGAAGAAGCGCTAAACCAGCTCGACCGTGAGCTCAAGGCCCGTGACCGCAAGGAAAAGACCCGCCCTCTGGGCGTCGTCGCGGCCTCGCTCGTAGTTATCCTCGCCTTGGTCGGCGGCATCTACTTCTTCGCCACCCGCGATAATTCCGATGAGAAGGTCGTGGCCGAAGAATCCAGCGCCGCAGAGACCACTGCTCAGGACACCCCGGATGCCAAGCCACTGTCCGGCAAGCGTGCTGAGGCACTGCCTGCGAGCGTGCAGTGCACCTACGAAAAGGACGGCCAGGATGCCAACGGTGCGAAGGTTCCGGACGGCAAGGATGTCTCCACCAAGGGAACGGTGAAGGTTAACTTCGCTACCAACAAGGGCGACATCGAAATGGAGCTCGACCGCGCTAAGGCTCCGTGTGCCGTCAACGCAATTTCGGACCTGGCGGATCAGGGCTACTATGACGACACCATCTGCCACCGCATGACCTCCGGCGTCTTGAGCGTCCTGCAGTGCGGTGACCCAACCGGCACCGGCTCCGGCGGCCCTGGTTTTAGATTCGCCAACGAGTACCCAACCGACGAGACTGATGAAGCTGACACCAAGAACCCGGTGACCTACCCGAAAGGCTCCATCGCCCTGGCCAACTCCGGCGTGGACACCAATGGCTCCCAGTTCTTCGTCAACTACGCCGACTCCATGCTCACGCCTGAGTACACCTACTTCGGCGACCTGACCGACAAGGGCCAGGAGACCATGGACAAGATCGCCAAGATCGGCGTCGAAGGCGGTGCCTCCGACGGCAAGCCGGCCGAGGAAATCAAGATCAAGGAGGCGTCTGTCGAAGCCTAAGCGCCGACAAATAGATGTCCTTTCGTCTCCCCCTGGGCACCCCTGATGGGTATGCCCAGGGGGCTTCGTCTTACATGCACCTTTTTCAGAGGTAGCTGAGATTTTCTTATGCGTGCGCAGGCCTTTTCACAAAATAGGCTCTATCATCTAGTGCATTTTTCCTATTTCTCCTGCACACAACATACCTACAGATACTTCACAGGATGAACTTTTTCGCTTTTTCGGTTGCATATCTTCAGGGCCGGAACTAACATTCGTGGGGTCTTTGAAATTCCCAAACTCTTAAGGATTGAACACATGAAGTTCTTCTCCCGCAAGGCACTGGTTGCAGCTGCTGCAGCCGCTACCATCTCCTTCGGCGGCGCTGGCGCTGCTATGGCTGCAACCCCAGCCGCAACTACTTCCACTACCACAACGGCTGCTCCTACTACTACTCAAACCCCTACGGAGACCAAGACCCCTGAAAAGGAAGGTTCCTCTTCCTCTTCCTCCGACGATTTCACGGCAAAGGACGTCAAGGAGTGGATCGGCGTTGCCACCGCAGTCATCACCGCCCTCGGCGCACTGTTCGGCTTCGTCAACAAGTACTTCAAGATCTTCTAAACTCGATCCGAAGATCTAGAACAACCGCTCACCATTTGGTGGGCGGTTTTCTTATGCCTGACCTGCTGTGGTTTCAGTGATGCACCGGACGGTTTCAGCTAAGCACCGATGCCAGAGAACGCATCACGCGCAAAACTAAACCCTCGATGCAAACAACGGCATCGAGGGAATTCCTATTTGAGTGCTCCTCAATAAAGCTCTGCTAGCGCACAATTCGTCGAATACCGAACACGCCCAAGACTTTCTCCCACCAGGGAAGGTTACGTGGCTCATTCAAACGCTGCATGTATGCCTTCATGAAGAAATGTGCCTCTTCCAGCGCTTCAAACTCTTCGTCAGAAATCGCCTGAGAATTCTGAGCAGACCTATCTGCAATCGTCATGGCACGTCCCTCCTCTTTCGGTGCCCTTAACCTTACATCGCTGATACAGCGTAATCCACCCTTTTTCCTGGGTAAAGATTGAGGCGTTTACGCTTCCTCACTAGATTCCGTCGTCGAGTGCTCACGCTCTACACCATTCTCATAATTCTCCTTGATGTATTCCGATATTGCTTGGACAAACGTCTCGTCTTCATCGGAGCGATCAGACATTGTCACGAGCGTTGGCAACAACTGCCATCCTGCTCGACGTTTTCTTTCGTCGCTATCAAGAGTTAGATTCATTGCCCACTCGATTCTGTTGTAGTAGGCATCGCGCCTATCTGAACTTTGTTTTTGCTTGAACGAACGCCAGGCGATTACGAGACCTACAACAGCAACAATTGCGTTCGGAATCGCCCCACGGTAATTCACGAGCTTTAAAATGACATCTTTCCACTCGTCACCCGTAAGCCACCAAGTCAGAAGGAATGCTGCAGCAACTCCGATGATAACAATGACGAGCAATATGCAAAGTGCGCCAGGCAAGGAAACAGACCACCCTATAAGCCTGTCTCGAGTCTTCAGCGATCGATCCTGACTCTTCGGTGTCATTGGCTCCGCCATCTGCGTGTTAGGGGGTTCTTCCTCATTAGTGTCGCTCATCAGAAGAAAGAATATTCGAAAAAGATTAAGTTGTCAGAAGTCCGGAGCTTTTATCAGAGCTTTCCAGGTAGCTTGGCATTACGAACAGCCCAATGCACAGCTACTTCTCCCCTGGTTTGTCGTCCATGCCCTCGATGAGCTCAGCGCCGAGGATGTCGCGGAAGAGGTCCGGGTCGACGAATTGGCCGATTTTGATGACGGAAATTTGGCCGGTGGGTTCGAGGATCATCATCTGAATGTCGCCGCGGCGGCCGAGTCCGGCTTTGCGGGTTGCGGAATTTACGTCGCTGACGGTGATGTGAGCGAAATGCATGTTTTCACGCACCAGCTCGCCGTTGTAGACCAACAGCACGGGACGGCGGTCAAGGTAGCGGGACCAGCCGATGTAGCGGCGGATGGTGCCGAAGGCGGCTTCCAGGACCATGAGCGTTAGAAGACCGATGACGCCGGCGGCAAGGGTCGGTGGATTGCCCACGATGACACGGCCGGCCACGGCACCGAACATAATGATGATGACGGCATCGGAAGCAGTCATCGACGTCAGCACGCGGGTGCCAAAGAGCTTGACCAGAATCATAAAGGCCAAGTAGATACCGATGGTGGCAAGAAGGACCACGGGAATGCGGTGTGGCTCAATGCCTAATTGATAAGCCGACTCACGCCCGATTAAATCCACAATATCCACGTCAAACTACTCTACTATCACGCATTTCCTTTACGGAGCTTGGATAGACAAAGGCACCGTGGAGAAGATTCCACGGTGCCTTGCTTTAGACTGCAGTGCTTAGATGTTGAACTGCTTGCGCAGGTTCTCAATGAAAGCACGCACCGGCGCCGGCAGCATGTGCATGTTCATGCCCACCACGCCGATGATTCCCACGATGGCAGCGATGACCCCCGCAGCAATGCCCAGGCCCTTGGAAGAACCGGAGTCCAGGGAGGACAGGGAGCTCAGCGAGGAGCTGTCGGTAGTATCTTCCTTGCCTGGCTCGTCGCTGCAGGTGGCGTCGTCAAGCGGCAGCGTTGCCTTAGTACCAGCGTCGGTGGTGATTTCGAGCGGGGTATCGCAAGTGAAGTCCGCCGGCACGTTAAGCTTCAGCGTTGCGCGGCCGCGCTCACCGAATTGGTCGTCACCGTCCTGCTTCGCGTTGTCGATATCCGCAGTGGCGGTCTCATCCCCCAGCTTGACCGTGGCGGTCTTTGCCATCGGCTCGCCCTCAGAGGTGTAGTTGAGGGAGGACAGCTCCACGGTGATCTCATTGCCCGGCTTAACCTCGCCGGTGATGTGTGCGCCAATCTGGCCCTGACCCTCACGAGCGGCTGGCTCGCCAGCCTTGATGTAATCAATCATGGCCTGAGTGTCCATGTAACCCAAGTCCACAACATCCTTGATGGCGCCCTCAGCGAAGTAGCCGTCGCCGCCGCCGATGAGGAAGGTGGACAGCGCGATGGTGTAGTCCTTGCTAGGGTCGACCTGCTCACCGTCGATGGTCACGGACTTAATGCGGCTACCGTGCTCACCGGTCTGGTCATAAACCACTTGCACGTTATCGGAAAGGCCCATGGCCAGGCGCGGACGAGATGCGCCTTCCTGCCACTGGTTCTCCAGAGCCTTGATGAGGTCAGCGCCGGAAACCTTGCCGTAAGCCACGGCGTTGCCGAATGGCTGCACCGTGAAGACATCCTTGTAGGTGACCTCGCCTGCAGGCAGGTCCGCGCGCACACCACCGGCGTTCATGACGCCCAGGTCGATCTCCTTGCCCACGGCCTTCGCCACAGATTTGCGCTGTGCCTGCGCGATGAAGTTGTTCAGGGTGGATTCCACGCCGCGGTTGGAGCCCGAACCCTTGCCCTCATCGGAGCCACGGAAGAGCGCCTCTGGCATGGTGCCCACGACGTCAGCACCGAGCTCCTCCGCCTTGGCCGCAGCTTCATCGACGATCGCGGCGATTTCGGCATCCTCGCTAAGCGAAGCCGCGTCCGTCGCGTCGTACTGCTTCATTTTGATGTCGGTGACCTTCTTCGCCTTGGTGTCGAAGGTGATATCCAGGTCGTTGAGCAGCTTGCCGTACTCGTGGCCCTGCGCCCACTGCAGCGGCAGGGCGCCCTCGCGGGCGACCTCGCCCTGGGTCTTCACGTGGGTATCGCCGCCGAAGAGCGCATCAACGTCGGTGCTGAATCCGTCGGCGAACTGCTGGGCGTCCTCGTGGAAGAGCGCGATGACGACGTCAGCCTCGCCGGATTCCTTCAGGTGCTTTGCCTCTTTATTGGTGGCCTCAACTGGGTCGGTGAAGGTCACGCCTGGAATCATTGCCGGGGCAACCTTGAACTCGGTGTTCTGGGTAACGGTGCCAACAAAACCCACCTTGACGCCGCCGATTTCCTGGACGATGGAAGCATCGAGAATCGGCTTGCCATTCTGCAGGACGTTTGCGCCCAGGATCGGGAATTCGGAGTGCGGCTGGATACGGTCCCGCAAGTCATCGACGCCCTTATCAAACTCGTGGTTGCCCACTGCGGTAGCATCGAGGCCCATCGCGTTGAGAACGTCCATGGTGTACTCATCCTCAGAGATGGCGGAGATATATGCAGAACCGCCCACGTTATCGCCAGAGGAAGTCAGCGCATATTCTTGGCCTTCGTTGACCTTCTTAATCAGCGACTGCAGCAGAGCCGCGCCCATCTCATCGCCGGGCTTTACGGTCTTGTCCTTGGGCAGGCCATTTTCCAAATGACCGTGGATGTCAGTGATGTTGCTGACGGAGATAGTCACGGTGTTGTCCTGCGCGAAGGCAGGGGCTCCGCTGAGAGCGACGGCAGTAACGGTAGAGGCAGCGAGCAGCTGGCCAAAGCGACGAAATTTCACGAGTTCTCCTGTTTCATGAGAGAGGTACGAACGTCTTGTTTATAGTCGCTTTAAGGCACCTTCGCAGCCCACATAAATGCTTTTACCTGGCGTTTTACCGGGCATGCCCGGAAAGTTCACCTGCCCGCAAACCGCCAGCTATATGGCATTAAGAAACCCTCACCCTAGGTTGGGTGAGGGTGACGGCGTCCCGCCGTCACGGTCTGGGCTTGACCTTCTAGGCCGTTACGCGGTAGACGTCGAAGACGCCCTCGGTGTTGCGCAGCGTGGTCATAAGCTGGCCCAGCTGCTTGGTATCCGAGATGGAGAAGGTAAAGCGCATCGTGGCGATGTGGTCATCACCGCGATTGGAGCTCATGGACAACACGTTGAGCTTCTGCTCACTGAACACGCCGGTCAGCTCAGCCAGCAGGCCCTGGCGGTCGATGGCCTCGAGCTGGACGCTCGCAGCAAACTCGCCGGCGGCGCCCTTGCCGGAGGACCACTCCACCTTCATCATGCGCTCTGGTTCCTGCTTGAGCTTTTCGGCATTGGTGCAATCTGCACGGTGAACCGAAACGCCGCCGCCACGGGTGACGAATCCGAAGATGGCGTCACCAGGCACGGGCTGGCAGCAGCGCGCCAGCTTAGCCATGACGTCGGGGCTACCCTCCACTAGGATGCCGGTTCCCTTCTCGGAATCGGTGGTGCGTTGAGTACGGGAGTTCTCCAACTCCGTGAGCGAAGTACGTGACGCCAGTGCCTCAGCGGCATCGTCTTGGTCGCCGAAGAGCGACATCAACTGGTTAGCCACGTGCTGGGCCGAGACGTGGCCCGCGCCGATTGCCGTGTAGAGCGAATCGACGTCGTCAAAGTGCAACTGCTCTGCCACTTGGCGCATCGAGGATGCGGTGAACAGGCGGTGCATCGGCAAGCCTCCGCGCTGGATTTCCGCGGCCAAAGCGTCGCGGCCGGCCTCTAGGTGCTCTTCGCGGCGCTCCTTGGCAAACCACTGGCGCACCTTCGCCTTCGCGCGCGGCGATACCAGGAACTCCTGCCAATCACGCGAAGGACCGGCATTCTGATCCTTCGAGGTAAAGATCTCTACCTTGTCGCCGGACTTTAGCTGGGATTCCAACGCCACCAGCTTGCCGTTGACCTTCGCACCGATGCAGCGGTGCCCCACCTCAGTGTGGACGGCATAGGCAAAGTCCACCGGCGTGGACCCCGCTGGCAGAGTCACCACATCGCCCTTGGGCGTGAAAGCAAAGATCTGCTTGGTGGTCAGGTCATAGCGCAGCGAGTCTAAGAACTCGTTCGGGTCTGCAGCTTCCTTCTGCCAATCCAGCAGCTGGCGCATCCACGCCATCTGGTCGACTTCGGCATCGCCGGCGCCGTTCTTGCCCTTTTTCTCCTTGTAACGCCAGTGCGCGGCCACACCGAACTCGGCGTTGTAATGCATCTCGTGCGTACGCACCTGAACTTCCAGGGTGGAGCCGCCTTCTGCAATCACCGTGGTGTGCAGCGACTGGTAGACGCCGAAGCGCGGGGAGGAAATATAGTCCTTAAACCGGCCCGGCAGCGCTTGGTAGAGCGCGTGGACCACGCCGATGGCGGCGTAGCAGGAGTTGACGTCATCGACCAAGATGCGGATGCCCAGGAGGTCGAAGATCTCCGCAAAGTCGCGGCCACGGACCATCATCTTCTGATAAATGGACCAGTAGTGCTTCGGGCGGCCCATGACCTCGGCCTGAATGCCGTTTTCACGCAGCGCCGCACCGACCTGCTTCTGGATCTCTTTAAGGGCGCGATCGCGCGAAGGCGCGCGATCTGCCACCATGCGTACAATCTCGTCATACTTCTTCGGGTACAAGATGGCAAAGGAAAGGTCTTCCAGCTCCCACTTCACGTTCGCCATGCCGAGGCGGTGCGCCAGCGGCGCGATGACGTCAAGGGTCTGGCGCGCCTTCTTTGCCTGCTTCTCTGGCGGCAAAAAGCGCATGGTGCGCATATTATGCAGGCGGTCGGCGACCTTGATAACCAGCACGCGCGGGTCCGTAGCCATGGCCACGATCATCTTACGGATCGTCTCCGCCTCCGCGGCGGCGCCCAGGGCGACCTTGTCCAGCTTCGTGACGCCGTCGACAAGCCGGGCAACCTCCGGGCCGAAGTCGCGCGTGAGGTCATCCAACGAGTAGTCGGTATCTTCCACCGTGTCATGCAGCAGCGCCGCAACGATGGTGGTGGTGTCCATGCCGATCTCCGCGGCAATCGTCGCGACCGCCAGCGGGTGCGTAATGTACGGCTCCCCCGACTTGCGGAATACCCCCTCATGGAGGCGCTCAGCAGTGTCATAAGCATTGTTGAGCGCTTCTGCATCGGCCTTGGGGTGAAACTGCCGGTGAATGGACATAAGCGGGTCCAAAACCGGGTTGATCTTTACCCGGCCGCCGGTCAAAGACCGCGCTAAACGGGCGGACATGCTGCGCATGCCGCCATTGGGGCGCTTTGTCGACTTCTCAGTGGTCACGGCGTCGCCCTCCTCGTAGGTCATGGGGGTGATGTGTTTGGCCTAGTACGGCCTTAGCCACATCATTCTAGTCGGTCGCGCCCGCCTGATTGAGCACTACCAGCGGAACATCTGCCAATCGCTCGCGGCCGGCTAGGCCATTGACCTCTAGCACCACGACGTTTCCGGCAACTTCCGCACCCGCAGACTCCAAAAGCAACTTCGCACCGTAGAGGGTGCCGCCGGTTGCCAGCACGTCGTCGACAAGCACGACACGCTTACCCTTGATGACCACGCCATCGGCCGGAATCTCCAGCGCCGCGGAGCCGTACTCTAGGGTGTATTCCTGGGTCAGTACTGGTGGCGGCAGCTTGCCCTTCTTGCGGATGGCCAGAATTCCCAGGCCCAGCTTATAGGCCACGGCTGACCCCAGCAGGAATCCGCGGGCGTCCAGGCCGCCGATCATGTCGGCGCCAAGGTCCTTACAAGCCTGCGCAAGGCCATCGACGACGGCTTGGAAGGCATCGGCGTCGGCTAGCACGGGCGTGAGATCCTCAAAGAGGATGCCCTCCTCCGGGAAGTCCTTCACTAGGCGGACTTTTTCCGCCAGCGCACGTGCAGCATCTGAATAAACTTCACTCACGGTCTAAAAATCCTCATTAAAATCAGTGTTACGTAGAAAAGGTCTGCGCACTAGCTCGCGGAAGCGCTCACGGAAGCGCTCACGGCCCAGCGGTCCATGTTCCAGCCAATGCCCGCGCTGCCAGTGTAAGGCACCACTCCCTTGACGTTGCGATCCACGATGAACACGCGCGGCTGCGCTGCCACCGGAATGGAAGGCACATCCTCCCAGAGCTTTTCCTCCGCGCCTCGAATCTCCTTCAGATTCGAGATATCGGCATCGGGCGTGGCGTACTCGCTCATTGGATCGACAGGACCCAAGAAGGCGTCGATGGTAGGCGTCCATGTAGCCGGATCCATCTCGAGGTAATACTGGGACATGTATTCGGAGGACTGGTCCTCGACGGTGATGCCGGCCGGCTCGCACATGGCCTTAATCTCCTCCACCATCGCGGCATAGCGCTCATCGGGGCCTAAGTAGCCAATCTTGATGGTATTGCCCGAAAGCTCCGAGGCCTTGGTCATGTCCGGCTTCTTGTGCGCATCTGCGATATCGCCAAGGTGCGTGCCCACCGGGTCGGAGTGACGCAGGGTGCGCGCGTAGACCGGTGGCACGTCCACGCCGGAGATGTCCGAGCTGACCTTGGCCAGTCGGGACTGGTCGATGCAGGCCGCGAAGGCTTGACGCGCCCACGGCTCCTGAAACACGCCAGCCTGCGACAGCGTCAACGTATCGGTCAACCCGCCGACGGTGGGCTCAACCTCATAGGGGCTTGCCTCGTCGGCGGCCGGCAGCCACTTCGGCTTAGCGGAGCCTGCGTCGACGACGCGCAGGTTACCAGACTCCCGCAGCGCCTTGGCATCTGCGGTATTTAGCCACACCACAACCTTGTCAGTAGCGGGCTGATCACCAAAGTATTCCTCGTTGGCGCGCAGGATGACCTCGCCGGACTCCCCGACCTTATCCACGACGAAGGGGCCAAAGGAAACCTGCAGCGCGGGATCAAAGTCCTCGGCTGTCGTGGAGAAACCGTAGCGCCAGGTCTCGGCGACCTGTTGCAAGGACGCAGGATCCTGCGTGGACAGCGCCGCGTTGAGCTCTTCTAGGTTCATCCCGGCCTTCTTAGCCACGGCATGCGCCGGCATAACGGTGCCCGGGCCAAAGAGGTAACGCCACCTATCGCCTTGGTCCTTGTTGAAGGTGATGGTGAACTTCTTCGCGTTGGGTGCGCAATCAAATTGCGCGATCTCGCTAGTAAGCGGCATGTGCGAACCAAACTCGGCCGGCATGACGCCAGCGGTATATGCCAGCAGGTAGTCATCGCAGGTCACAGGAATGCCGTCGGAGAAGGTTGCCTGCTCCGACAAGGTGAAATTGACCTGCTTATATGGGTTCTCCGGGCTGGCCGGTATCTCCTCGGTCTGCACCAAGTCCGAGTTTGGAATCATCTGCCCCGATGGGCCCGGCATGTAGATGCCTGGGTATAGGCGGCTCGACAGCTGGGCCGCATTCGTAGCGTTGCCAAAGGACGTTCCCGCATTGGTGGTGGCCAGGCGGGTATTGACCATGTAGCCGAAGTAATCGGTGGATTTGGGTCCGGCGTTCTTTGCATCCTCCGCGGAATCCTCGCCCGGTCCATTCGAACACGCCGTTGCGCTTAGCCCGACAACGGCGAGGAGCGCCATCGCAGCTCGCTTGCTCCAATGACGCTCGTTCTGTGGTGTGTTTACCACGGTAGTACTCGCTCCTTTTTCGCCCCGTTGTACTTAACGGCCCGGGCGCCAGCTTGCGCCAGCGCTGCCCGGCGTATCCAGGTTACGCGGGGTGCCATTCTCGCCAGTGCTTGGCGACGCCGCCTTCTCGCCTGTTGCCGCACGCTGCGGCGAAGCCACGGTTCGCGAACCCTTGGCTGCCTCTGTTGTGTCTTCTTCGGTGGCATCCTCGCCGTGCTCGGCGCGGAAGGCCTTGACGGCAGCATTGTGCTTCTTTACTGCCTTGCGGCGGTTAGCCAAGGTAACCAGCAATGGAGTAGCAAGGAAGAGCGAGGAGAAAATGCCCTCGATAACGCCGATCAGCTGGATAAGCGCGAGATCGCGCAGAGTGCCGATGCCCATGAGCCAGACCGCGATAACAAACAGCGCGATGATTGGCAGCACGGAGATGATCGAGGTGGAAATCGAACGCATGACGGTCTGGTTCGTAGCCAAGTTGGCCAGCTCGCCGTAGGTGCGCTTGCGCTGCCCCTCGAAGCCTTCGGTGTTCTCGTTGACCTTGTCGAAGACGATGACAGAGTCATAGATGGAGAAGGTCAGAACGGTCAGCAGACCAATGATGACGGCCGGGGAAACCTCCAAGCCGAACAAGGCGTAAATGCCGGCGATGATCACGCCGTCGAGAATCAGCGCCAAAATGGCGGCGAAAGCCATGTCGCGCTGCAAGCGCACTGCCACGTAGATGGTGGCGGCGACCAAGAATACGAGCATGGCCAGCAACATGCGCTCGGTGATGGAAGAACCCCAGGACTCAGAGACCGTGGAGGAGCCAATCGCATCCGGAGTGGCCTCGCCGGACTCATCCTTCGGCTCGTACTTTTCAAAGATGGCCTGGCGAGCGGTGTCGACCTGCTCCTGGGATAGGCGCTCGGTGGTGATCTCCAAGGTGCGGGAATCGCCAGCACCGACGATCTGCACCATCTCCGGCTCGATGCCGGTTGCTTCCTCGAAGGTGTCTCCTACCTGCTCGGCCACGAGGTCGCCTGCAGGCATGTTGAGCTTGGTACCGCCCTCGAAGTCGAGGGAAAGGCTAAAGCCGCGGATGGCAATCGCCAGGATGGCAGCAACCACGAGGGCTGCGGTGATGGCGTACCAGGTCTTGGAACGGCCAATGAAATCGAATCCGCCCTCGTCCTCGTAGAGGCGGTCCAGCTTGGAAATTTTGTGGGACTTAACGCTAGAGGTCATGCTTACTTCTCCTCCTCGGACAGGCGGGACGCATCGGATTTTCCTGCCGCCGGGGTCTTTGCGTAGTAGCCGCGGGCGCGGCGCTCCTCGACGAGCGCGTAGATGCCGCCGAGACCATTCATTGCGGGCTTCGCAGCCGCAGGCTTGCCGCCGATGAGCTGCATGAGCGGCGCCATGACAAGGAAGGAAACAACCAAGTCGAAGGCAGTGGTAAGGCCCATGGTGAAGGCGAAGCCCTTAACCTCACCGATGGAGAGGAAGTAGACGATGACGGCGCCGATGAGCGTCACGGCGTTACCTGTGACGATGGTGGCACGCGAGCGCTCCCAGGCCTTGGTGGCGGCGGAACGGAAGGAGCGGCCCTCGAGCAGCTCATCCTTGATGCGTTCGTAGTAGACCACGAAGGAGTCAGCCGTGGCACCCACACCGATGACCAGACCAGCGATGCCGGAAAGATCCAGGGAGTAACCAATCCAGCGGCCCAGCAGAACCAGGGCGCCGTAGGTCAGGATGCCGGAGGCAACCAGGGTGATAAGGGAAACGCCAGCAAGTGCGCGGAAGTAGTACAGGGAGTATGCAGCCACGAGGAGGAAGCCGACGATGCCGGCGATAAGGCCCGCCTTCAAAGCTGCCTTGCCCAGTGATGGCGGAACAGTCTCGACGGTGCCGCCAGGCTCGCCGTTGGAACCGGTAAAGGAAAGCGGCAGTGCGCCGTACTTCAGGTTATTAGCCAGGCTACTTGCTTCTTCCTGGGAGAAGTCACCGGTGATGGAGGTAGCAGAACCAACCGGGGTTGCTCCCTGGATGACAGGTGCGGAGATAACCGCGGAGTCAAGGGTGATGGCAACCTGCTTCTGCAGGTTCTCCTGGGTCAGCTTGGACCATGTCTCGGAGCCGTTCGGGCCATCGCCGTCCTTGAACGCGAAGCTGATTTCCATCTGGCCGGTCTGTGAGTTCAGGCCACCGTCGATCGGCTTGTTGGTGTCGATCTCGTTACCGGTCAGGCGAGTGCCGTTTGGATCCTTAATGCCCTCGAGAAGCGGGGACGGCGCCAGAATGTACGGCGTCTTATCAGCAAAGTCACAAGCCACGAACTGCTTGGCTGGATCGTCGGTGCCGGCGAGCGGATCGGTATCGGCGTCGCAACGCATCAGTGCGGAAGCCGCGGAGATAGTCGTGGCGTCTTCAGACTGGCGGTCCTTGAGCAGCATCTTAGTCATCTCATCGCGGAAGTCTGCCTTTTCAAGCGAGTTGGAAGGCTCTTCCTTTGGCTTAGCGGTGACCTTCGGTGCCTCGGATTTCTTAGCATCCTTGTTGCCAGCCTGCTCTGCGCCCTGCTGGATTGCATCGTTGACCTTCTTCAGGGATTCATTGGCCTGCTCAGGGGTGATAACGCGGTATTCCACCCAGCGGTTAGCCATATCCTGCAAGGTGTCTTCCAGCTTGGACATATCCGGCATCGTCTGCTGCGCAACAGGGCGGAACAGAAGCTGGGAGGTCTGGCCCACTGCCTGTGCCTGGGAGGCGTCCTCGCCAGGGACGGTGATAACGAGGGTGGATCCGTTAATAACCACCTCGGAGCCAGAAACGCCCATACCGTTGACGCGCTGTTCAAGGATGTCGCGTGCCTGCTTGAGCTGATCCGGCGTCGGTTCCTCTCCCTGCGGCACGAGGGTCACGCGGGTACCGCCCTGCAAGTCGATGCCGAGCTTCGTCGAAGCCTCGCGCGGGCCGGTTAGGAAAATAAGGGCGTAAATAGCAACGACGATTAGCGCAAACAAGGCCATGGCGCGCTTGGGCCATTGCCTGTTTTTGTTGCGCAATGCGCCACGATTTTTTGCGGACAAGAAGTTCTCCTGTGCAACTAGAAACAGGGTTTAACAAATTAAAAGTGAATAATTCGTGCGGCCAATGTTTTACTGGCGCACGAGCACGATCCCTCATGATACGTCATGGACGGGCCATTAACTCAACGGGATCTCAGCTGTAGCACTGAGTGTGACCAGTGCTACACCAGCAGCTAACGCTGCGAATCCTCAGCAGACTCAACTGACTCGACAGGCTCAGCGGTCCCATCCGCAACGCGTGCATTGTCGACGTCGCGGGCCTCGCCAGGCTGCTCGGCTTCAACGGTGCGCACGATGGCCATCTTGTCGAAGGTTGCGACAACGCCTTGGGCAATCTGTAGCTGCACATCGCCTTCGGTGGTGGCAACCACGGTGCCGTGCATGCCGCCCGCAGTAATAACTTCCTGCCCCGGGGCCAGGTTCTCCTGGAGGTTGCGCAGCTTGTTCTGGTGCTCCTTCTGCTTCCGCATAGTCATGAAGCTAGGCAGGATAATAAGGAGGGCGATAACGAGTAGAAATGCGTATTCCATAACAGGACAGTGTGCCAGAAACCCACATCTAGCGGCTGCCAAAACGCCGCGACGCGGCTTCTAAAACAGCGCCTCGCCCAACGTACCCTCGGGCGGTTCCAATCCAATATGGCGCCAGGCGGCTGCGGTAGCCACGCGGCCCCGGCCAGTGCGGGCAACCATGCCGGCGCGCACGAGGTACGGCTCGCAGACCTCCTCCACTGTGGAAGGCTCCTCACCCACCGCTACTGCGAGGGTGTTGACACCAACCGGGCCGCCGCCGTGGCCCTTGATGAGTGCTTCCAGCACCGCGCGGTCGAGGCGGTCCAGGCCCTTTTCATCGACGTCGAAGACGGCCAGCGCGCCCTGTGCTGCGGCGAGGTCAATGTGGCCGTCACCGTTGACCTCTGCAAAGTCACGCACGCGGCGCAGCAGGCGGTTCGCAATACGCGGCGTACCGCGCGAGCGAGAACCGATTTCTACGGCAGCATCTTCATCGATGGAAACGTCCAAAATCTTTGCTGCACGGGTGATTACTCGTGTCAGGTCAGCAGTGTCGTAGTACTCCATCTGCGCAGTGAAACCAAAGCGGTCACGCAGCGGGCCGGTCAGCATGCCGGCGCGGGTGGTAGCGCCCACCAAGGTAAAAGGCGGAATCTCCAACGGGATGGAAGTAGCACCAGGGCCCTTGCCCACGATGACATCGATGCGGAAATCCTCCATTGCCATGTACAGCATTTCTTCTGCCGGACGTGCAATACGGTGGATCTCATCAATGAATAGGACGTCACCTTCCATCAGGTTAGACAGCATGGCAGCCAGGTCACCGGCACGCTCTAGCGCTGGGCCGGAGGTCATGCGCAATGACGTGCCGAGTTCCTGCGCAATGATCATCGCCATGGTGGTCTTACCCAGGCCAGGCGGGCCCGAGAGCAACACGTGGTCTGGAGTTACCCCACGATTCTTAGCACCCTTCAACACCAGTGAGAGCTGTTCGCGCACTTTGGGCTGGCCGATGAATTCCTCAATGGACTTCGGACGCAAGGAACGCTCAATGTCGTGCTCGCCCACCTGCTCGCTCGCGTCAATGTCGAGGTTGCGCTGCGGCGCGCTCGGGTCAGCGAGCCCCTCAGGGAGCTGAAACTCAGTGCGTTCTACATCGGACATGCATTCTCACTTAATTTAGATAGTCGGGCGGGGGTTAAGGCTCAAAGCGAATATGAACTGCGAAAGTTACTTCTTGCGTCCCAATTGTGCCAGTGCACCGCGCAGGACGGTAGAAGTCTCTGCTGCCGGATCTGCCTCCACAATAGATTCCACGACGGGCCGCGCCGCCTTATCGCTAAAGCCTAGACCAACGAGCGCTTCCACGACCTGCTCGACCACCGGCGCATTGACCACAGCGGAAGTACCCGTTGTAACTTCGCCGGCTCCTGCTTGCGGGGCAAAGACGCTGACCTTGTCCTTCAGCTCTAGCGCTAGGCGTTCTGCCATGCGCTTGCCCACTCCAGGAATAGACTGCAGTGTCTTTGCATCACCGCTAGAGATTGCCGCTGCCAACTGCCCCGCTCCCATCACGGACAGCGCCGCTACTGCCAGCTTTGGCCCCAGGCCGGAGACGGACTGCAGCACGTGGAACATCTCGCGGTCTTCATCGTTGCCGAAACCATACAAAGTCATGGAATCTTCCTTGACCACCATGGAGGTAAGCACGGTAGCTTCCTCCCCGCGACGCAGGGTTACGAGAGTTACTGGGGTGGCGAGAAACTTATACCCCACGCCCGCACATTCGATGACAGCGTGGTCAAGGCCGATGGTCAACACGGTTCCGCGTAGCGAGGCAATCATGTGGGTGGGGCTCCTTTATTTGACGGGATGAAATCTAAAGCGATGAAACAGTAAGTAAAGCAGTGCGAGTCTGGATAGCGTCATGCTGGCCGGCACCCCGGCTACGTACCAGACGATGTCCGCGGCTTATTGGCCCGGCCCTTCACGCCGCTGGTCTTAGGCCAAGAGCCGGTGCTCTCCCCCACGCGGGCCAAAGCGGGTGCGCGCCAACAGTGGCATACGGCAAGCGCTAGGGCATCGGCGGCGTCGGCAGGCTTGGGTGCTTCACTCAAGCCAAGGATACGGGTAATCATTACCGTCATCTGCTTCTTATCGGCGCGGCCATTGCCGGAGATGGCTTTCTTTACCTCAGACGGGGTGTACATGTGCACTGGGATGTTGCGCTCAGCAGCAGCAAGCACCACTACCCCAACCACATGGGCGGTCTGCATGACGGTGGAGACCTCGCCGCGTTCGAAGACGCGCTCGATAGCGACCACATCGGGACGGTAATCATCCATCCACTCTTTA
This sequence comes from Corynebacterium sp. HMSC06D04, assembly GCF_001807315.1. NCBI lineage: Bacteria > Bacillati > Actinomycetota > Actinomycetes > Mycobacteriales > Corynebacteriaceae > Corynebacterium > Corynebacterium sp. HMSC06D04. Next base: position 52,382 of record NZ_KV788556.1, on the reverse strand, counting down.
ACTGCCACCGAAAGACGCAGCAGACGCTCGGTTAGCTCTTTATCGCTCGGCGTACGCGCCACGCCGACTGCCACGGGAATCACCGCGCGACCGCGCCCAGCCTGGACCACCGAAAGGCCACAGCGGGTTAGACCTGGGTCAATGCCCATGACGCGCAAGCCTTCAAGGTTCACGGCAAGCCTTTCTGTGGGTAGTTGGATTTGGAATCCGAGCGAAGTTCAGGAAAAAGATCCTCCCACATCATACACACACATGTTCTAAAAATGGAGCGGGGTTAAAACGAGCAACCGCGCCTTTTCTCCTTATCGCCTACGCGAGGCGGAGAATAAGGCGCGGTGCGAAGTGGCAGAGCCTGGCTAAATGCTAGTCCTGCTCGAGCTCGGCCAGAACCTCTTCAGAAAGATCCATGTTGGTGTAGACGTTCTGCACGTCTTCGGATTCTTCCAGCGCGTCGATGAGGCGGAAGATCTTACGAGCATCAGCGGCACCCAGCGGAACCTCAACGGATGCGCGGAAGTCGGTCTCATTGTCGTCGACCTCGATGCCAGCCTCAACCAGGGCTTCCTTAACTGCCGGGATATCGCCCGGCTGGCAGACAACTTCGAACTTCTCGCCCAGGTCGTTAACCTCTTCAGCGCCTGCTTCCAGAACTGCCATCAGGACGTCATCCTCGGTCAGCTCGCCCTTGTTGACCAAAACAATGCCGGTGCGGGAGAACATGTAGGCAACGGAACCGGACTCGCCGAGGTTGCCGCCGTTCTTGGACATTGCGGTGCGAACATCGGTGGCTGCACGGTTGCGGTTATCGGTAAGGCACTCGATGAGCATTGCCACACCGTTCGGGCCGTAGCCCTCGTACATGATGGTCTCCCAGTCGGCACCGCCGGCCTCTTCGCCGGAGCCGCGCTTGCGGGCGCGCTCGATGTTGTCGTTCGGCACGGAGGCCTTCTTGGCCTTCTTAATCATGTCATCGAGAGTCGGGTTAGCAGCCGGATCGCCACCACCGGTGCGGGCCGCGACCTCGATGTTCTTAATCAGCTTGGCAAATTCCTTGCCACGCTTGGCATCGTTAGCAGCCTTCTTGTGCTTGGTAGTAGCCCATTTGGAGTGTCCGGACATTTCATCCCTTTCATTGTGGCTCTATGAAACTGCCTGCAATTATACGGACGGGCGTAGAGTAGCTGAAAACAGCCCCCACCGTTTTCCGGCGTTTGAGTGAATATTTTTCTAGACGTTTTGCCAATTGCCGTTGTGCGAGCCTACCTGCATGCCCTCGCGCACGGTTCGGGTAAGCCCTTCCTGGACCACCACGGCAACCAAATCCCCGCCTTGGTTAAAGATCTTTCCGGTGGCCAGACCGGTCGCATTCTGCGCGGATGGTGATTCCTGCACATACAGCAACCACTCATTAACACGCACTGGACGCAGGAACCAGATCGAGTGATCCAGGCTGGCAAGCTGTACTTGCTCGCCTTGGTGTGGCAGCAGAGAAGCACGGATTAAGGTCATGTCAGACATATAGGCAAGTGCCGCACGGTGGGCATCCTGGCTGCTTTCTGACGCCGCAAATTCTTGCGAGGTATTGCGGAACCACACGTAGCGGAACCCAGCGCCTGTGGCTTCGGCAAGTTCAGGGTCACGGCTTTCCTGCGGGACCAAACGGATATCCCAGTCTTCCCACTCGCGCAGGATGATGCGGGTGGAATAAGGAGCACCACCGCCGGCGGCGGCCGCCTCCTCCGGGCCCATAACCTCCGGCATGGCGTCCTGGTGCTCAGGACCAAAGTCATCGGCGATGTGGAAACCCGCGTTGAGCATGAAAATCAGGCGATCGTCTTGAAAGATGCGCACCTGACGGGTAGCAAAGGAACGGCCGTCCCGCACGCGCTCTACCTCGGCACGCGCAGGCGCGGCGGCATCACCCGGGCCCACGAAGTAGCCATGCAAGGAATGCACGAGCTTTCCTTCAACGGTGTGCTGGGCTGCAGCGAGCGCCTGGGCCACCACCTGCCCGCCAAAGGTGCGCGCAATCTGGGACGGAACCATGGGCACGGAAAAGACATCACCCTGAGCCTTTTCGTGCAGCGGCGCTACATCAATAACCTCGCACACCTTAGCCATTACCTACGCGGGACTCCCCTCTTTGCTCAACGCGCAATCTTAACGTGCGCTCTTCACACGCAACCCTGCCAACTTTACCTGTGCGCCGGGCTAGCGCGTAGGATATGCCGCATGTCTTTTTTACGCCCTGCTCGCCTGCACCGCGTCGTTGCCTACCTGGAGATGTTCACGTGGGCATTTCTTATTTTTTCTATGGTTCTGAAGTACTCCGGTGTGACGGAGGCTCTAACTCCTATCGCTGGCGGTATCCACGGTTTTGGTTTCCTCTGCTTCATCGTCGTGGGCGTCATGGTGTGGATCAATAACAAGTGGTCCTTTGGCCTGGGCATGTTGGGGCTTATCGTTTCGGTCATACCTTTTGCCGCGCTCCCGTTTGCGCTATGGGCGGACAAGCACGATAAGTTCCTGCCGCATTGGCGCTTTAGCGATTCTGAGCAGCCACACGGCCTTGCCGAGCAGCTTTTGGCCCAGGTAGTGCGCTTCCCAGTGCGCACTCTGAGCGTGTTCGTCGTAATCATTGCGCTGGTCTTTGGCGTTCTGCTGATGCTCGGCCCACCCGTCGATGTCGAATCCACTATCGAGTCGAACATCTAATAGCATTATTTAGGTGAAAATTTTTCGTTCCGTTCCAGCAGTGTGGACTGGCTGGATTTGTTTCCGGCTTATCCTCATCGGACTGCTGCAATGGGATAACGTCCCGCTAGGAGATATCTCCTATTACTTCTCCGGGCGTTTTGGGGCGAACTCCTCGGATATGACCGAGTACCCGCACCCTGGCACGTGGCCTTCGATTCTCGTCGGCTGGTTGAGCGGCCCGAATCAGACCAGCTTTACCGTTATTTTTACAGGACTGTGCCTGCTTGTCGACGCCGCTTTCCTCATGGTCTTGCTTCACGGCTGGCGCCGCAAGCCGCAGGCCTTCGTCGCCGCATGGTTTTGGGTCATCTTTGGAACCGCAGTGGGCCAGGTCTTTGTCTGGCGCCTCGATATTTTTCCGGCTCTGGCAGTTGCTGCCGCAGGAATGCTTCTTGGCCGCAACTCGCGGCTTGCAGCAGCCTTGCTTGGCCTTGCCACCACGATGAAGCTGTGGCCCGGCGTGCTCGCCGCAGGCCTGGTTGGCCGCTTCAATGCCCGTGCGACTTGGCAGCGCCTTAGCGCGTTCTTCGCTTCCATCGTGGGCATCTGCCTGCTCGTCCTCGCCTTCAATGACGTCGAGCGCCTCATCTCCCCACTGCGCTACCAGGGAGTACGGGGACTGCAGGTGGAATCGATACCCGCAACACTTCCGGTATTTGCCTCGCATCTTTTCCCGGACACTTGGTCCATCGGCTACGCTACCTCCAAGAGTTTTGAAATCACCGGCCCTTGGGTGAGCGCGCTCTTAGTTCTTAGCAACGTTTTAACCTTGGCGATGCTGTTTTTCGCCATCGGCTTCGCACTCATGCGCTTCCGCAACGGCAACTGGGGTGCACGCAGCACGCTGGCCTTTTTCATCACGATGATCTGCCTGCTTTTTATCAGCAACAAGGTCTTTTCCACCCAGTACATCACCTGGCTCGGCCCGATCTTGGCGATAGCGCTCAAGGATGCCTGGCCGCATGCCGCATCGGGTGCGCATCAACATATCGACAAAAAAGTAGGCAAAGTGCTGCGCAACCTCGCACTGTGCACGCTTGCTGCGGCGGCACTGGGCACACTGGTCTACCCGTTCAACTATGACGCGGTGCTCTACGCGGGCCGCGACGGCCTCTTCCCTGCTCTCTTGTTGCTGGCGCGCAACGTGCTCGTCCTCGTGTTGACAGGCCTTGCTTTTACTTGGCTGCGCTTGGAGCTCAAGCGCGAAAACACGAGCTCTACCAAGCAAGCAGCTCAGTAGCAGGAACTACTCAGTAATCCGCAGCTGGCTGAGCTCGAAGAACTCTGGCAGCGGTGCCGTGCCGCCCAGGCGGAACATGCGCACAAGGGGGCGTAGGCGTAGCGAGCGGGTATCGCTGACCGCTTCGTTGTAGAAGCGATGAGCAAGGTGGATGCGCCCCTCGGCGTCGGCAAGCAATGCGGGACGCTCGGCAAAGCGCTCGTTGACCGCGATAGACAGCTCCCGCTCGTGGGCCGAACGCGTCTCAAAATGGCCCTGGGTAAGCTCGCTCGACTCCGCGCGGGAGGCAACCTCCTCCAGCTCCGGCGCTAGTGCTGCCACGACGGCGGCGCGGCGATCAAGGGTGGCCTCCAACTGCGCCAAAGCCGCATCCGTGCGGATGTGCAGGGAGTTCAACCGCTGCGCGGTGAAATAGGCCCACATCAAGATGAGCACGAGCGCGACGATCGCGACAACCAGTTCTACTGCCATAGTCTTTTCCTGCTCTTAAATCTGCTGTGGGTAAAGGGCGACACCGCCCGCTTCTACTTGGTGCGGACCTTAGTTCCGTCCTGCACAGTCTCATAAACCTGCATCACGGCAGCGGCCACATGGTCCCAATCGTAGGTGAGAGCGCGCTCGGTACCGGCTTCAATTAAAGCATTGCGCTTATCTTCGTCCTGCAGGACAAGGTTGAGCACCCGCGCGAGGTCGCGGGCATCCTCGTTGCGGAACAACGCACCGGCTGGGTTCTCAGAATCGGCGGCGCATACGGCGGCAAAGGCTTCAAGATCGGAAGCTACCACCGCGCAACCTGCGGCCATGGCCTCTACCAGGACGATGCCGAAGCTTTCGCCGCCGGTGTTAGGAGCGACATAGATATCAGCGCGGCCGAGGATCTCCGCCTTTTCCACATCGCTCACGCGGCCAACGAAGTCCACCCCCTCAACCTCACGCGGGCGGCCGCCGCCCATGACGGTGACCTTGACCTCCGTGTCCACCATCGTGAGGGCCTCCAGCAAAATATCCAGGCCCTTGCGTGGCTCGTCGAGACGCCCCAAGAACACAATCTCGGGCACCTTCTGCCCGGATTGCCCTGGCTGCCCTTCTTGGTCTGGTTGCGCAGCGACGCGCTTGCGGGCAGCCGCATACACGGAGGTATCCACGCCATTCGGAATAAGTACTGGGTCGCCGCCGAGTTGTTCCACCTGCCAGCGGCGGGCCATCTCTGAGACGGCAATGCCGCCGCGCACCTTCTCCAGGATTGGTGTGAGGAAAGGCTTGGCCAGCTTCAACACGAGCGAGCTAGAAGCCGAGGCGTGGTAGGTCGCCACGATGGGACCTTTGGCTTGTGCCAACGCAACCATGGAGTAGCTCGGCGAGTTCGGCTCATGGATGTGCAGCACGTCGAAGTTGCCGCGTTCGATAAACTTCTTGGCGTTGCGCTTTACCTGCGGGCCTACGGACAAGCGGGCCACGGAGCCGTTGTAGGTAATCGGAATGGCGCGCCCGCCTTTCATAACAAAGCTCGGCAGCTGTGTCTCCGGGGCTGCTGGGCCAAGGACCTCCACGTGATGGCCTTGCTCGATAAAGACGGTGGCCAAATCCAAGATGTGCGCCTGCACACCGCCTGGCTCATCAAAGGAATACGGGCATACGATTCCGATACGCACTACTGCCTACTTCCTTACTTTTTACCGTCAGCTTCGAGCTTTTCTTGGGACGTACGCTTGTCCTTGGCTGCGCGGCGTGCGGCGCGTTCGGCTGCGCGGCGTTTAACGTCTACATTCCACTGCGGCTGCAGCATATGCCAGTCCGCCGGGTGGGCCTTGATGTTCGCAGCGAAGCCATCGGCCAGGCGTTGGGTAGTCTCCTGCACATTGGTGACTTCCACCTGCGGACTGACGGAAAGGCCCCAGCCTTCATCCTCGAACCAGGAGTGGACCACGTGCAATGCCGCCCCGGTTTCCATGGCCAAGCGGGCCGGGCCGGCAGCCATGTTGGCTTCCTCGCCCATGAAGTCGACCGTGACGCCAGTGCGAGTGAGGTCGCGCTCGGCCACCAAGCAGACCACGCCACCTGCTTCCAAGACTTCCTTGAGCCGGCCAAACGGTGAGGTCTTCTCTCCTGTCAGGGCGATGACCTCAAAGCCTAGGGACTCGCGGAAGTCCACGAAGGCGTCGAAAAGCACCTCCGGCTTGAGCCTTTCTGCAACCGTTGTGAATTGGCCATAGTGGCCTACCAGAAACACCCCGGCCATGTCCCAGTTGCCAGTGTGCGGAAGCGCCAAGATGACGCCTTTGCCGCGGGCCATGGACTCGTCGAAGTTCTCTAAGCCCTGCAAACCGGAAAGCAGCTTGGCGTGCAGATCCGGGTCCTGATGGATCGATGGCAGGCAGAATGCCTCCCGCCAGTAGCGCATATAGGAACGCATGGAATTGCGCACCAACTCGCGTGTGACGTTTTCTGGGCCCACCACGCGCGCCAAGTTTCGGCGCAGTTGCTCCATGCCGCGGCCATCATCGCTGGCGCGGTCTGCGCCCCAGTCAAAAAGGCGCTTGGCCCACTTCTCCGGCAACAAACGCACCAGCCGCCACCCTGCTAAGTAGCCGGCGGCAGACAGTTGCTCACGGTCTAATCCAGGAAGAAGGGCCATAGGCATTAATCCTTAAAGGTCTGGGGTGAAACGGGCCTTCGTGTCCTGGCGGGCAGCCTGGACCATGCGCTGAATGACGGTAAAGATGGAACCGAATACAAGGATCCACAGGGCGATCTCGATGGCGTCGGGAACGCCCAGGCCCTCCAAGCCGATGCCGCCGAGGCCGATGATGAGGCGCTCTGGGCGCTCGATCAGGCCGCCGACCATCTTGAAGCCAGAAGCCTCGCCGCGGGCCTTGATATAGGAAATGACCTGCGAAAAAACCAGCACGATGAGGCAGGCCACCACGTGGATGGGGCGAGCGTTATCGACGTAGACTAGCCAGTACAAGATGGCAGAAAACAGGGCGCCGTCGGTGATGCGATCACAGGAGGCGTCGAGAGTCGCGCCAAACTTGGACCCGCCCGTGGTCATGCGGGCCATCGTGCCGTCGAGCATGTCAAAGGCCGCAAAGAGACCAGAGAGCACCGCTGCCGCGAACAGGTGATCCAGAGGAATGCAGACGACTGCGATAGCAATGGTGACAAGAGTGCCGACGATGGTGACCACGTTGGGGGTCAGCCCCATCTTCAGAAACAGCTTTGCCACGGGTTCCACGACGACTGCCGCTGGCTTTCGCCCGTGAACGCTAAGCATTGGAATCCTCCTCATCGATCTCCCGCCAGCCTTGGGCCAAAAGGGCGCGAGTCTCTTGTAATAACTGAGGCAACACTTTAGTGCCCTCCAAGACAGTCATAAAGTTGCTGTCACCGGCCCACCGGGGAACCACATGCAAATGTAAGTGATCTCCCACGGAACCGCCAGACGCCTTGCCCAGGTTGAAGCCCACGTTGATTGCTTCCGGCTTGGACACACGCTTTAGAACACGTACCGCCTTCTGGGCGAAGGCCATCAGCTCGTGGGATTCCTCTAGAGTCAAGTTCTCCAGCTGGGATTCCTTGCGATAAGGCACCACCATTAAATGTCCCGAGTTATAGGGAAAAAGGTTCAGCAAAGCGTAGACATACTCACCGCGGGCAATGATCAGCCCGTCCTCATCGCTGCCCTTGGGAGCCTCAACGAAGGGGTCCTTCGAACGCTTCGAGATATACGCCATCCGGTAGGGAGCCCACAGCCGCTCAAGGCGGTCTGGTTCCCCTGCCCCGGAATCGACGTATTGCTCGTTAGCGTCGTGCACTGATCAACTCTTCGTTCGGCTGCTCGTTGATGCGCTCAGCAACCCATGCGGCGATGAGCTCGATAGCCTCATCCACCGGCACGCCGTTGACCTGCGAACCGTCCAAGAAGCGGAAAGAGACGGCATTTGCGTTGACGTCACGCTCGCCGGCGAGCAGCATGAAAGGCACCTTGCCGGTGGTGTGATTGCGGATCTTCTTCTGCATGCGGTCGTCAGAGGTATCCACATCGGCACGGATGCCGCGCTTGCGCAGCTTCGCAGCGATCTCCTCCAAGTGCGGGGAGAACTCGTCTGCAACCGGGATGCCAACTACCTGGTGCGGAGCCAGCCATGCCGGGAATGCGCCGGCGTAGTGCTCCAGCAGCACGCCGAAGAAGCGCTCGATGGAGCCGAACAGCGCGCGGTGAATCATGATCGGGCGCTGCTTGGTGCCGTCGGATGCGGTGTACTCGAGCTCGAAGCGCTCCGGCAGGTTGAAGTCCAGCTGCACGGTAGACATCTGCCAGGTACGGCCGATGGCATCGCGCGCCTGCACGGAGATCTTCGGGCCGTAGAAGGCAGCACCTGCAGGATCCGGAACCAGGTCCAGGCCGGACTTTTCAGCCACCGACTGCAGGATGGAAGTAGAACGCTCCCAGATCTCGTCGGTACCGACATACTTGTTCGGATCCTTGGTAGAAAGCTCCAGGTAGAAGTCATCCAGGCCGTAGTCCTTCAACAAGGAAATGATGAAGTCCAAAACCTTGGTCAGCTCTTCTTCCAACTGCTCCGGGGTGCAGTAGATGTGGGAGTCATCCTGGGTAAAGCCACGAGCGCGGGTCAGGCCGTGGATAACGCCGGACTTCTCGTAGCGGTAGACAGTACCGAACTCGAACAGGCGCAGCGGCAGCTCGCGGTAAGAACGGCCACGGGAAGCGAAGATGAGGTTGTGCATCGGGCAGTTCATCGGCTTCGCGTAGTAATCCTGCGGCTGCTTGGTGCAGTTACCGTCCTCGTCATACTCGCCGTCCAAAGCCATGGCCGGGAACATGCCGTCTGCGTAGAAGTCCAGGTGGCCAGACTTCTTGAACAAGTCACCCTTGGTCAGGTGCGGGGTGGAGACGAAGGAGTATCCATCCTCAATGTGACGGCGGCGGGAGTGCTCTTCCATCTCCATACGCACGATGGCGCCGTTCGGGTGGAAGACCGGGAAGCCGGAGCCAATCTCATCCGGGAAGGAGAAAAGGTCAAGCTCCTGGCCCAGACGGCGGTGGTCACGCTTTTCTGCCTCCGCAATCATGTGCTGGTAGGCCTCGAGGGCCTCCTTGGACTCGAAAGCGGTGCCGTAGATGCGCTGCAGACCAGCCTTGGACTGGTCACCGCGCCAATAAGCAGCCGAGGAACGGGTCAAGGTAAACGCCGGAATGTACTTGGTGGTTGGCAGGTGCGGACCACGGCAGAGATCGAACCACTCCACCTCGCCGGTGCGCGGGTTGATGTTGTCGTAGTGCGTCAGATCGCCTGCGCCAACCTCTGCTGCCTCATCGGAGTCTGGATCAACGTTGCCCTTGTCCTGAATGAGCTCCAGCTTGAATGGCTCTTCAGCAAGCGCTGCCTCTGCTTCCTCGTTGGAGGAGTACACACGGCGTTCAAAGCGCTGACCAGTCTTGATGATCTTCTTCATGCGCTTTTCGATCTTCTTCAAATCCTCCGGCGTGAAAGGCTCGGCGGTCTGGAAGTCGAAGTAGAAGCCGTTTTCAATGGCCGGACCGATACCCAGCTTGGTACCCGGGAACTCAGCCTGAACTGCCTGTGCCATCACGTGTGCAGTGGAGTGACGGATGACAGCGCGGCCGTCCTCCTCGCTTGCTGCAACTGGGGTGAATTCGGCGTCGGCAGTCGGCGTATGCGAGAGATCGTAGAGAGCTCCATCGGCGCCGCGTACGACGACGACTGCCTCTGGGCCCTTATTTGGAAGCTCGAGCTCCCGCATCGCTGCGCCTACGGCAGTGCCTGCTGGCACCTTAAAAGGCTCGTAGTTCACTGGTACAGCTGGAATCATTTCCGCCATTTAGACTTGCGCTCCTTATGCGCTCACGCTTCGATCGACATACCTGGCCGACCAAAGCTAATCGTAGAGTTACAGCGAAAGATTCTACCCCGCTTAACCCTCAAGAAGCGACTCGCCCCAGTAGGAGTTAGAGGTGGTACCGGCCGGTACAAAGTACATGGCTGAGCCGATGTGGGTAATCCACGTATTGAGCAAATCTTGCTCATCAAGGCGGGCTTGAATGGGCTCAAATTGCTTACTCGGATCCTTTTGATAACAGATGAAGATCTGCCCTGCATTAGACAGCTCACCTGGGTTTTCCGTGCTCGGTGGGAGGTTGTAGTTGAACGGCCGGCGCAGAATCTTCTGCTCCGGATGGTCCTTCGGCGGATGGGCGCGCGCCACGTGGGATGCCGGGTCAATTGCCTTCAATCCGAACTTATCGCGCGCGTTGAGGTCCACGGCATCGAATTCCTCGGTGCCGTGCATCGGTGCACCGGAGTCCAGCTTGCGGCCAGTGGAGTTTTCCCTGGAAGCGCGGTCAAGCTCTTCCCACGTGTCCAGATTCATGTGGATTCGGCGCACCACCATGGCGCTACCGCCGGCGAATTTTCCTTTATCGATCCAGACCTGCTCCCGGAATTCCTCTGGAGTGTGCGGATTGACAGTGCCATCCTTTTGCCCGAAGAGATTGCGCGCGGTCTCCCCCTTCTTGGCGGCGCCGTTGGCATGACCAAAGCCCTGCTGTACCCACTTGGTGTCCACGTAGCTCGCACCCGCACGGGTCATGTGCCGCATCACGTGCGCCGCCGTTAGCGGATCATCGCTGCAAATCTGCAGCACCACATCGCTTTGGCCCCATTCCGGGCGCAACTTATCGCGCTTGTACGCGCGCACATCCCGGAGCCACTCCGGCTTGGCGACGCCCGTCCGGGCAAAGAAGCCTTCTCCCCAACCGCAGGTCACGGTAAGGCTAGCCGGGGTTTGCGCCAGCTCCGGCTCCAGGCTGCCCAAGGGGTTTTCTGCGGTGCACAGCCGGCGTGCGTCCTCAGTCCACAACCGCATCAGTGCCTTGGCGCCTCGCTTGGTGGTGGAATCTTTTAAGTCAAAGCCCACGAGCGCCACGTGTGCCTGCGGCGGGGTCTCGATTCCGGCCTGGTGCTCGCCATCGAAGGCGACGATTTTATCGCCCATGATCTCGGCTGCTTCATCCTGCGCTGGCTGCCCAGCAGCAGCTGCCGCACCAGACCCAGAGTCAGAATCGTCGCGAGAAGGTGCAGCGCAGCTGGCCACCGCCACCGCGCTGGCCGCGACGGCGCCGCCAACCAGCAGGCCGCGTCGACTCAAAAACTCCGTGGTCTCACGCGCGGAGGAAGATGCAGATTTTAAGGACTCATCCATGTTCTTTTCCCTACTACTCATTCCAATGCTGGCGCGTGAGTAATCCACCCGCGCGTCGGCTTTAGCCTTTAGTGGTGCGAGTGCTCGCCGTGCTCCATCGAACCGTGATCCATAGAGCCATGGTCCATAGAGCCATGATCCATCGAACCGTGATCCATGCCCGACATGTCGCCGTGCTCCATCGAACCGTGATCCATGCCAGACATGTCGCCGTAGTTCTCATCGCCGGCGCCGATTTCGCGCACCGGCACCTCACCGGCCTCGACCTTGGAACCGTCCTCAAGCAAGAGGGTGACCTTGACCGTCTCGCCCGCCATGACTGGTTCCTTCACGCCCATCAGCATGAAGTGCTCGCCGCCTGGCTTGAGTTCTGCGGTGCCACCGGCCGGAATCTTCAGGCCGCCCTTCTTTTCCTGCATTACACCGTCAACAACCTCGTGCACCTGGTTCATCTCGGCGTCGATGGAGGAACTAAAGCCAGTGACGGTGATGTCCTTGTCGGAATCGTTATGGATGGTGCCGAAGATAGCAGTCATCTCCGCATCCTCAGCCATGGCGCGAACCACGCCGTCCTCGATGGTGACATCGCCTGCCTGCTTATCGGAGGCGCTTGCGCTTGCCGGAGCCGCGCTGGTTGCAGCTTCCTTTTCGGCACCGGAATCCTGCTCGCTGTTGGAGCAGCCAGCCAGCCAGAGTGCGCTGACGGCAACGGCAGAAACAACGATATTACGCATCTTCATCATTAGATGTCTTTCTTGTCCAAGCTTTAAGGCGCGAAGGCACTCGTTTTATTTGTGCCTTACCTGCGCCTTAAAAAGGGGTGGGTTTTAAGAGTCCAGGTCATTTGCGCGGCGCATCTTCGCACCGGCCATGATGACCACGGCGACGATAGCCAGAACACCGATGATGCCCAGCGCCCACAGTGCGGCGGGCGGCAGGCCCTCGGAGTTGGTTTCATCTTGTTTAGCAGCATCGTCATTCGCGTCATCGCCGTCTGCGGCATCGCCCGCTGCGCCGTCGGAAGAGCCGGCAACGCTAAACGGAACGGAACCACGGGTGGCATGCCCGTCCGAGGAGGTGATCTGGAAGCCCACCTGGTACTCGCCAGGTCCCGGCTTTACATCGTCCGGAACCTCGATGGTGAGCTCACGCTGTTCGATTTTGGGCTCGGCGTCGAAAAGCACCTCGCCCGTCTTGGTGTCGGTAACGGCGAAGGTGTTGAAGTCATCCCTGGGTACTGCGGAAAACTCCAGAGTGATCTCCTCCGGAAACTCCTGCAGCGGAGAATCACTGACCACATTGCCGCCGATCACGGAGTCGTGTGCCAAGGCTGCAGGCGCGGACATGGCGAGCATGGACGCGGCAGCACCGAGCGCAAACAGACTGGTGGAGCGACGAAAGTGCATAGTTTTCTCCTCGAATTGCATGGCTTGCGAATGGGTAAATACATGCTATAACCGCACCCGAAACAATGGCCAATAACCTAGGCCTTGCTTAAAGCAAGTCAGGATACCAACCAACTGAACGAGCAGCGGTTGCCTTATTAGTCGCTGCCCCATTCGGCTTAGTTCCCAGTGTCATAGGAAATGTGTTAATGCACACTATTTTCGGTAAATGGTTAACGCCTCCAGGCGGAAATTGACGCACCCGCCAATCGACGCCACGCCCGGTGGGTATGGCTGCCTGTACGAGATAGGGCCTTCTAGATCAATTCAACGCAATCATCATTAATCAGCAGCGCCTGCCCATCACGCAAAAGCACCAGGTTCCAGTCTTTTCCGTACTTTTGAACCGTTTCACTAATAACCGAAATTGTGTATGGGCCAGTAGTTCCCTGTGCGTGAGGAACTACAACATAGGGAGTAAGCGATAGAGCCGTACGATCATGCAATTCGGGAACAGCACCTGGATCATCCATAACGGAAATCGGTTCGACCGATGGCCCGGCAAGGACCGCCCCCGCCGAGCTGCCGGCATATGGCAAACCGCCGCGAACCGCTTCAGAAAGCAGTGAGAAGGCACCAGACTTCTTTAACTCATACAGTACGCGGTAAGCATTACCGCTTGCGACGTAGACACAATCCGCCTTCTTTACTTGAGTCTCAAACTCTTCAAGCGTGGTATTCGCAACGGTCAGTGAAACAAAGTCGGATGCAATAGAAGCCACTTCTTCCCGCTCCTTCTGCGCAAACGGCACTTCTTCCATCCCCACAGCAGCGTCATCGATGTACAAGATTTTGCCGTGTAAGAATTCGCGCAGCTGCGGATGAAGGTAGGACGCAAGAAACAGTTTCATGGTGCCAGTATGCATGAGCGCTCCAAGCAACGCAGCAATAGGCTCTGCAGGAGCAGTATTCTTCGCCACTGGAATACAGCTCATCCGCATCAAGGTAATGCCAAAAGGGCTAAAGAGCCATAAGTGCTCTTGAAACTTTCAAAGTGCACGACAAAAACGCTCCTGTCCGGAATCCCGAACAGAAGCGTTCTTATTTGAGCGGATGACGAGACTCGAACTCGCGACCCTCACCTTGGCAAGGTGATGCGCTACCAACTGCGCTACATCCGCATTCGGGATTCTGATCGAAGCCCACTAGGTGCTTTAAGCACCTAGTGCGCGATACTGGGATTGAACCAGTGACCTCTTCCGTGTCAGGGAAGCGCTCTCCCACTGAGCTAATCGCGCTCGACACGCCAAAGCGTGTCAAAGTTGAGGTGGAAACGGGAATCGAACCCGTGTGCACGGTTTTGCAGACCGTTGCCTCACCACTCGGCCATTCCACCGTGGCGATACCGCCTCACACACAAGTGTGCTGGAGCGGATGACGAGACTCGAACTCGCGACCCTCACCTTGGCAAGGTGATGCGCTACCAACTGCGCTACATCCGCATTCGAAAACCAGGCCCGGTTTTCTAGGCCCGTTTCTGGGCCTTGTGCGCGATACTGGGATTGAACCAGTGACCTCTT
>NZ_KV788556.1:0-38155 GCF_001807315.1 Corynebacterium sp. HMSC06D04 | reverse complement strand
TCAGGGAAGCGCTCTCCCACTGAGCTAATCGCGCCGATATTTTATTGTCAACACGCTAACCAGAATAGCTACCGATCAACGTCTTGGAGCGGATGACGAGACTCGAACTCGCGACCCTCACCTTGGCAAGGTGATGCGCTACCAACTGCGCTACATCCGCATTGCATCATACAAACTGTTGTGTGTAACAACCGTCTGCCGTGGTGCGAGTAGAAACATTATCGCGCACTTTCGAAGTTTCCAAATCCGCAGGATAATTAGCTGTTTTTACAGCGCTGTTTGATAGCGATTTTCACCGAGCGAATTACGTCGATGTCATTTTAGAATTCTCTTCAATAGACCGATTAGGAGTTGCCACCGCCCTAGGTGTAAATTCAACACCGCACCGCGGTCCTATAGCTCAGTGGGAGAGCGTTCCGTTCACACCGGAAAGGTCGCTGGTTCAATCCCAGCTAGGACCACCACTTTCTTAAAGCCGGCATCTTTTATTCAAGGATGCCGGCTTTGTTGTATCTCGTTGTAACTCCTCCGCTATTTCTCCACTAGGCTGGCCGGCATGAGCGAAAGCATTGATATATCCACGCTGGTCGGCCCTGACGAGCCGGGCATCCGCCTGATTGAGGTCTCTACCCTTTCTGGTTCGGCCACTATAGATGGCACCTCGGATGCCATGGGCAACGATAACGACGCCGCGTTGTTTGCAGCACTGCGCGAGTGGGCCGACGTTGCAGTAGTGGGTTCAGGCACGGTCAAGGCCGAGGATTATGAGGGCTCCTCCCCTGGCAAGGCACGCATTGCGGTGATGAGTAACTCGCTTGACTTGGACGTGGAGTCGAAGCTTTTTAATGTTGGCACTCCGCCCATCATTTTGACCCCAGATGAGAACTTAGGCACCACCGCGTCGAAGCGCTTGGAGGAAGCCGGCGCCACGTTGCTAGGCACTGGTGACGGCACGATCCCTTCCGTCGTGGAGACTCTTCGCGCGAAGGGCTGGTCCCGCATTAGTTGCGAGGGCGGCCCAGGTATCTATTCCCTTTTCATTGCCGCAGGCATGGTGGACAAGCTTTATTTGACCCTGGACCCGCATTTTTCGCCCACGGTTTCCCAACCGCTGGTCCACGCGCCGGATGAGGAAACGGCAAATGCACAGCCGTTAAGCCTGTCGCTTGAAAGCGTAATCCCGGACGCTGACGGCACGGTGTTTCTGCGCTACGCCGTAGTAGGCGCCCCGTAAACTGCACATCGTGAAATCCCCGAGTCTCTCTCCAGCTGCTGACGCGTTGCCATTGGACACAAAGTCTTCGTATGGCTCGCGAAGCATCAAGGTTTTTAAAACCGCGGCTTGGCCGATTGCACTGTTGTTGGTGTTCCATCGCGTTGTCATCGTCGCGTTAAACGGCACCACCACCGACGACTTTACTACCGTGCATTCGGCCATGCGCCGCTTCCTGCAAGGCATTCCCGTCTACGAGCAGGACTACACGCATGTCGATCCGCTTTATCTCTACAATCCAGGCGCCACGCTTTTACTTTCGCCCTTAGGGTGGATGGATCTCACGGTGGCGCGCTGCGGCTTCATTGTGGTCAATGCATTGGCCATCATCGGCGCCCTCGCTGTCCTCATAAAACTCGTCGGACGCAACCTGCGCAGCCCGGAATTTCCGGCCTCCATTATCTTGGCTTTTGCCACTGAGTCAGTGACCAATACCCTTGCCTTCACCAACATCAACGGCATTCTCTTCTTGGCCATGGCGATATTCCTCTGGGGCATTTTGGACACGCGCCGCCGCAGCCACATCATCGCGGGGCTGGTGTTGGGCTTGGCCATTCTCATCAAACCCCAGTTTGGGCCGTTACTATTCCTTACGCTGGTGAAGAAACGGTGGCTAAGTGCCGCCTTAAGTATCGCGGTGCCGGTCATCTTCAACGCCGTCGCTTGGCCACTTACCCCGGGCGCCAGCGGCTACCTGGACAAGCTTGTGCCTTATCTCGGGCAAACGCGCGACTTCGCCAACAGCTCGTGGCCGGGCGTGCAGGCTTATTTTGGGCTTGGCGACGCCCCGTTCTACGCGGTCTGGCTCGCCGCCGCCGCGGCGTGCGCGTTTAGCATCCTGGGCCTACTCAAATGGCGCGACACGGAGCCGGTGTTCTGGGCTTTGACCACCTCAGGCGCAATTATGGCGGGAATCTTCTTCCTGTCCTCGTTGGGCCAGCAGTACTACTCCATGTGGCTTATCCCGCTGGTCTTTACCGTTTTTCTGCCGCGTTCGGTATTCCATACCGTCCCGGCGTGGTGCGTGGCATTTTTATTCCTCGCGCCAGTCAAGTGGACTTCGGTGCCCTGGCCCACCGCGGGATACTGGATGGCCGTGTTCAGCGCAACAATTGGCTGGGGCCTGCTGATTGTCTTGATCGCCGCATCGGTTGCCGGATGGTGGCGGCAGGACGAGACCAAGGTCTAGACTTCCCGGCATGACTGATTTCAAGCTCATTGCCGATACTGAATGGCGCAACCGGCTAAGCGCCGAGGAATACCGTGTGCTGCGTCAAGCTGGCACTGAGGCGCCTCACGTTGGTGAGTACACCAACACCACCACCGAGGGCGTGTACTCCTGCAAGGCCTGCGGAGCCGAACTTTTCCGCTCTACGGAAAAGTTCGAGTCCCACTGTGGCTGGCCTTCCTTCTTTTCCCCATTGGCTGGAGAGGCCGTCATCGAAAGAGTTGATACCTCACACGGCATGACCCGCACCGAGGTGTTGTGCGCCAACTGTGAGTCCCACTTGGGCCACGTATTTACTGGCGAGGGTTATAACACCCCGACGGATCAGCGCTACTGCATCAACTCGATCTGCCTCAACCTCGAGGAAAAACCCATCGAGGATTAGGCCGCGTTTGCCAAATTACCTAAGTAGGTTGCTTTAGGCAGCAACCTAAGGCAGCCTTCTTAAGGCAGCACCGCGATGAGCTCGGCGACGTCCTTGACACGACGGCCGGTGTGGAAAGGAATCTCCTCGCGCACGTAGTGGCGGGCCTCGGTGTAGCGCATCAGGTACATCAGGTCGACGATGCGGTGTAGCTCTGGAGCCTCGAAGGCGAGGATCCACTCGTAGTCGCCGAGCGCGAAGGATGGCACGGTGTTCGCACGCACGTCTGGGTAGTCGCGGGCCTGCATGCCGTGCTCCATCAGGATGCGGCGGCGCTTTTCCTCATCCATGGTGTACCAGTCGTAGGAACGCACGAACGGGTAGACCGCAATCCAATCCCCTGGTTCCTCACCCATGATGAAGGAAGGCAGGTGGGATTTGTTGAACTCTGCCGGACGGTGCAGGGCGTTGCCTACCCAGGTCACCTCGGAGACCTGGCCGAGAACGGTCTCGCGGCGGAAGTCCGCAAATGCCTTCTGGATATCCGCAAACTGCTCGGCGTGCCACCAGATCATGAAATCGGCAGAATCGCGCATGCCCGAAAGATCATAGATTCCGCGGACGGTTACCTTCCCTGCAGCTTCGAGAGCCTTGAAGAACTCCTGCGCCTGGGTCACGATGTCCTCCCGCTCGGTTCCCAGGGCACCCGGAATGACCTTGAACACCGCGTGTTGGGAATACTGCTGTACTGCGTTGAGCTCCTGGAAGTTAACCTTCGCCATATTGGACCGTCTCCTTGAAAAGCGGATTCATGTTGAAATACCTATCCATCATAAGTTGGATAGGCGGCCATTTCCATTTCCCCTGCCACCACCCTGCCCCATTTGTCGGGCAGCTCACCGAGTTCCGGCGCGCCTTCGCCCTATTCCGAGCCGAAAACTATAGCTTGAACCTCGTGAGCAATTCCGACGCAACTTCGAGCACCCCGGCAGGCGCCGCAACGAGCCTGCACGAGCACGCCGCAGCCAAGGCCACTTCCGTACCGGAAGAGGCAACGACGCCCACCGTCTTCAACGCCGCTGTCGATTCCATGCACGCGGCACAGCTGCGCCCCGAAATCACTTTGGGCACCATTCGCCCGCCGCAGCGCCTGGCGCCGTATAGCCACGCTGTTGGCCTGGAAATTGGCGACCCTGCGGAAGGCACCGACGTGGTTCCAACGGACGCCGAGGGCGATGCCTTCGGCCGCCTTATCCTCCTGCACGATCCCGGCGCCGAAGAGGCATGGGAAGGCGCCATGCGTTTGGTGGCCTATATCCAGGCAGATATGGACGATGCGGTCGCGGGTGACCCGCTGCTTCCCGACGTCGCTTGGCAGTGGCTCAACGAGGCCATGGAGGCCAACGGCGCAACGCACACCAACTTGGGTGGCACGGTTACCTCGACCGCCTCTGTCCGTTACGGCGAGATCGGCGGCCCGCCGCGCGCCTACCAACTGGAGATGCGCGCCTCCTGGACTGCTGCGGATCTGAACCTAACCCCGCACGTTGAGGCCTTTGCCCAGGTTCTCGCGAACGTCGCCGGCCTGCCTCCGGAGGGCGTTACAGAGCTCGGACGTTAACTACCGCTCCGTGTCACACCAGACTTGTAGGCTGGCTACTATGACTGAATTGCGGACCAGACCGGCGGAAGGCACTCCAGAGGTTTTGCGCACCGCGGCGGAGTTTAAAGCCGCGGCTAGTGCGCTGGCAGCTGGCGAGGGCCCTTTCGCTATCGATACTGAGCGTGCGTCCTCGTATCGATATGATGACCGCGCATTTTTGGTTCAGGTGCGCCGCAAAGGCGCCGGAACCTTCCTCTTTGCACCGGAGGGTAAACGCGAACAGCTCACGGCAGCGCTTGCGCCGGTGCTTAATGATTCCGCGTGGGTAGTCCACGCCGCGCCCTCAGATTTGCCGTGCCTGGCCTGGTTGGGGCTATATCCAGGCACTCTTTTTGATACTGAACTCGCCGCCCGCATGGCAGGGTTTGAGCATGCGAATTTAGGCTCCATGGTTGCAGAGCTTTTCGACGTCGAGCTAGAAAAAGGCTACGGCGATGCTGACTGGTCTGAGCCGAACTTGAGCCTGGACTTGCGTGCCTATGCAGCCCTCGACGTCGAGTTGCTCTTAGAGCTCGCGGAGGCCTTGCGCGATATCTTGGCTGAGCAAGACAAACTCGACTGGGCCTATGAAGAATTCGCGGCAATCGTGGCCGAGCATGCCGGCATCAAGGAGCCGGCGCCACGTACCTGGCGCGGGCTCAAGGGGCTCAAGGCCCTTCACAAGTCGGAACAGCTCATCGTGGCGAAGCTGCTGTGGACCAAGCGGGAGAAGATTGCCCGTGAGACTGACACCGCACCAAACCGCGTCTTGCCGCACCGCGTGCTCGTGGACATCGCACGCCAGCTGCCCGATTCTCCCCGCGATTTTGCCCGCATCAAGGGCGTGCCGCGCAAGCGCCACGGGGCGGGCCTGCAGTGGCTGGCGGTAGTCCAACAGGCGCGCGAGATAGATCGGCGCGAGTGGCCGAGCAAGAAGCGGGAGCCTTCCCGCGTTCCTTCCAAGACGGTGTGGAACAAGGACCACCCGCATCTGTGGCGAGTGTTCCAGGACCTGCGCACCGATTGCGAAGAGCTCGGTGAGGAATTGGGCATGCCGTGGGAAATCATCATCAAGCCCGCCACGTTGCGTGCGGTGGTGTGGGCCGCTGGCTGCCCGCCGCAGGCACGACGCGAGGGTTCCGTGGGCGGACTCGTCACAGACGAAAGCGATATCGCGCCTTTCCTACGGGATGAAGGAGCCAGAGAATGGCAAATCGAGCTCCTTCAACCGATTCTGGAAGAAGGGCTCGATTATTCCGGCAGCTAGGCCCTAGCCTTCGGTGATGGTACCCAGCCAGTCCTCGACGGCTGCGGCGATTTCCTCCGGGGTGAGGCTGTTTTCCTCCAGCACTTCGCCGCGGCTTGCGTGGCGTGGGAAGTAGTTGGCCACGCCCATGCGGCGCAGCGGCGTATCCACCTCAGCGGCATTCAGCGCCTCTGCGATCATGGAGCCGATGCCGCCACGGATGATGCCGTCCTCGACGGTGACCACGAGGTCGTGGTCTGCCGCGAGGCCAACCAGGGACTGCGGTACCGGAACCACCCAGCGCGGGTCGGCGACGGTGACGTTGTAGCCGCGCTCTTCGAGCAGCTTCGCGGCGTTGCGGGAACGGGTGCTCATCGCGCCGATGGCAACGAGCAGGATGTCTGGGACATCGGAGGCAGCTTCCTCAGCATCGTTGTAGTAGATGATGTCCACACCGTCGGAAAGCTGGTCCACTGCTTCGATGTCATCAAGCAGGTTGCCCTTGGGGAAACGCACGACGGTTGGTCCGTCGTTGACCTCGAGGGCCTCGTTGAACAGCTCGCGCAGGCGGGCGCCGTCGCGAGGAGCGGCGATGCGCATGCCTGGGACGATGCTCATCAGGGCCATGTCCCACACACCGTTGTGGGAAGGGCCGTCGGAGCCGGTGACGCCAGCGCGGTCCAAGACAATGGTCACCGGCAGCTTCAGCAGCGCGATGTCCATGATGACCTGGTCCACGGCACGGTTCAGGAAGGTCGAGTAGATGGCAACCACCGGGTGCATGCCGGCTAGCGCCAAGCCAGAGGCAGAAGCCATCGCGTGCTGCTCTGCGATGCCGACGTCGAAGAAGCGCTCTGGGAAGCGCTCCTCAAAAGGCGCCAGGCCGGTAGGACCTGCCATGGCAGCGGTAATCGCCACGATGTCCTCACGGTTTTCTGCCGCCTTAATGAGTTCCTCGGAAAAAGCTGCGGTCCAACCCGGCTGCTTCTGGCCCTTTGCCACGCCGGTGACTGGGTCGATGGCACCGGTGGAGTGCATCTGATCCTTCGGCTCGTTGACGGCTGGGGCAAAGCCGTGGCCCTTTTCCGTTACGGTGTGGACGATGATTGGGCCGTCGTAGTCGCGGGCGTAGGAAAGCGCGCGCACCACGGCGTCGATGTCGTGGCCATTAATGGGGCCAACATACTTAATGCCAAGCTCTGGGAACATCTCGGTAGGCATGACGGTGGACTTCACGCCGTCCTTGATGGCATGCAGCGCATCGAAGGTGCGCTCGCCGACCCAGCCCATGGACTTCAGGCGCTTTTTGCCCTGTTCCATGATCTCATCGTAGCCATGCTGGGCACGGATACGGCCCAGGTTCTCGGATAGACCGCCGATGGTCGGCGAATAGGAACGGCCGTTGTCGTTGACGATGATGACGGCGTTGCGTTCTTTATCGGCTGAGATGTTGTTGAGCGCTTCCCAGCACATGCCGCCGGTCAACGCGCCATCGCCCACGACGGCCACGGCGTTGCGGTGGTTCTCGCCCTTGATCTTGAAGGCCTTGGACAAGCCATCGACGGTAGAAAGCGCGGCAGAAGCGTGGGAGGACTCGGTCCAGTCATGCTCAGACTCGCCGCGGTCGGTGTAGCCGGAAAGGCCGTCCTTCTGGCGCAGAGTATCGAACTGATCGGTGCGCCCCGTTAACATCTTGTGCACGTAGGACTGGTGGGAGGTATCGAAAACGATGGCATCCCGCGGGGAGTCAAACACGCGGTGGATGGCCACGGTCAGCTCCACGACGCCCAGGTTTGGCCCTAGGTGGCCGCCGGTGACGGAGACCTTCTCAATCAGACGTTGACGAATTTCATCAGCCAACTGGCGCAGTTGTGCTGGGGAGAGAGCCTTCAAATCGCGAGGCGACGCAATGGTATCCAGAATGGTCATGGAGCGGCCTTCTTCTCCTTCTTGTCAGTTCTTTTTCTTTTCTACCGTACCCGTTCCTGCGCTAAGGGCGGCAATCCTCGAGTTAGCTTGGGTGGTTAGCCGCGGCGGCGGGGACAGGGCTATTTATGCGGCTGCAGCAACGCCATTGTCTCGAAATGATGCGTTCCTGGGAAGGCGTTGAGCATGGTCAAGCGTTTGAGTTCATAACCGGCCTGCTTCCACGCCTTGATGTCGCGAGCGAAGGTTGCTGGATCGCAGCCCACATGGACGACGCTGCGTGGTGCGGCGGTGGCTACGGAACGGACGACGTCGTCGCCAGCGCCGGTGCGCGGTGGGTCAAGGACCACGAAGCGCGGTGCGGGCAGCTGCGCCGCAGATGATTCCACCTTGGCGCTGCGGAACTCCACGTTGTAAGGCGCCAGGCAATCCTGCTTAG
Organism: Corynebacterium sp. HMSC06D04; assembly: GCF_001807315.1. Taxonomy (NCBI): domain Bacteria; kingdom Bacillati; phylum Actinomycetota; class Actinomycetes; order Mycobacteriales; family Corynebacteriaceae; genus Corynebacterium; species Corynebacterium sp. HMSC06D04. The sequence continues at coordinate 30,037 of NZ_KV788556.1, read as the reverse complement.
TGGCAGCTGCTGCCGGCGAGTAGTCCACGGAGTAAATTTGCGGGGAGGCAAAGTCTGCAGGTTTCTCGGCCGCTCCGCTGCTTACCAGGGCGTCGTGCAGCGCGGGCACGAAAAGGCCCACGCCTCCATAGAGGTCCCAGGCCACAGCGGATTCTCCAGAAGAATCAGCCGGTGCTGACGAAGCAGAGAGCCACTCGCGCACGAGCGCGGTATAGGCCTCCGGGGCGGCGCGGTGAGCCTGCCAAAATGCGGTAGCCGGGAAGGTAAAGGCGTGCTCGCCTACCTTTTCGACCACGGTGCCGGAGCCTTCAATGACTTCACGGACGGTTTCGACGCGGCGCCCGCGCGGGGCACGGCGGGATTCCACGACGTGGCGGTTTCCCTCGCTGTCCATCACGGCGATGACTTCAGCACCCGGGGTGAAACGGCGGGCGTCCTCCCCCACGATTCCGTCGACGAGGCCCGGCACCAGCTGGGTGCAGGCGACGTCGGTGACGAGCTCGGTAGAGCCACGCTTGCGCAGACCGGCACGGCCCTCCTGGTCCACGCCGAGGCGCACGCGCGTGCGCCAGCCACGCTGTGGGGCAAGCTCGCGGGTCTCAATGTTGAGGCGCTCGAGCTCATCTGCTTCCAGCTTGGCCACGCGGCGCAGCTGCTCAGTCAAGACGTCTGTCTTGATATCGGATTCCTTATTCGGATCCAGCTCGTGGAAGTCGCAGCAGCCAGTGCCCTGTGCAGCCGCCGGACAGGCGGACTCCACGCGCAAGGAGCCAGCGGTATTCACGGCCACGAGGTCAGCCTCAATGAAGGACTTCTTGACCTTACGGGCGATAACGCTCACGGCGTCGCCGGGGAATGCGCCGTGGACGAAGACGATGCGGCCATCGGCAGCATGCGCGATGCCCACGCCGCCGTGTGCCATGCGCTCAACGGTGACGTCGAAAGTCTCGCCCTTAGTAATCGATACCTCCGGGCTAGTCACGAATAGCCTCCTCAGCGGACGCGGCCGGAGAGGATGCAGCGGATGCTTCTGCTTCCTCTGCTGGCATGGCTTCCTCGACAGCGGCGTTGGCACGGCGGACCATCCAGATGGTCAGCAGGGTGACCACGCCTGTCAGAGGCCAGCCCATCAGGATGCGCACGACGCCGAGCGCGGTGGTGTTGTCGGCGTTGTAAATGGCGTTTTGCACGATGAAACGCGCCAGGAAGATCACTGCCCAGCCGGCAGTTGCGATGGCGTAGGCGCGGCGGGCTGGTGCCACGGTGCGCCAACGCATGTCCTCGCCGTTGATGCCTTTCCAGATGACGCCGACCAGCGGCCAGCGCACCACGATCGAGATGGCAGCCACGATGAAAAACAGCAGCGACATCCAGATGCCGTAAAGGAAGTAGCCCTTTGCATCGCCCGTGAACCACGCGATGGCGGCGCAAATACCGACGCCCACCAGGCCGGAGATAGCAGGCTGCAGGGTTTCCTTGCGGGCAATGCGCCAGACGGCGATAAGGAGGGCAACACCAAGCGCGGCCAACAAGGCAGGGCCCAAGCCCCACACGTTGTTGACCGGAATGAGAACCACCACGGGCAGCGTCGCAGATACCAGGCCGGAAAGCCCGCCCATCTGCTCCAGAAGGGTGGGCTCTTGCTCAGTGGTTACGGTTGCGTCGTTGGACGCGGATGCGCCGTTAGAACTATCGGGTTTCGTCACGTTAGCTTTCTTCTTTGTTCAATTCATCCAGCTGTGCCTTGGCCTCAGCCTCCGCTTCAGCTGCTGCAGAATCAGTGCGCTGGGCGTCAGCGCCATCGGCGCTGGTTCCCTCGGCACGCTGCTTAATTGCCTGCTGCACCTGCTCGGCCAGCTGCTGCGGCAGGGTCACCGGCAGTGAGTTGCCGGCCAGGATCGGATCCTCGCCGCGATAGATAAAGGTACGGGCGAAAACCTCACGGCCAAGCTCTGCGAGTTGTTCCTGCTTGCCCGCCGGTGCGGCAAGGGTCAGGCGGTACATCCAGCGCGGGCCGTCGACGCCGATGATGCGGATTTCACCGTTCGGGTTGGTGCCGACGATCTCGGTGCCCCATGGGCCATCCTCGCCGTGGGCTTCAAAGCCGTCACGGATAAGACCATTAATGATGTCGGTCGCGGACTCAGCCCACTGGCCCGGCTTGCGCGGCGCGGCGAAGGCAACCGGCGTCATGCGGCCGTGCTGGCTAACGATGTGGAGCATCTTCGGGCCCTGCTCGCCCATCTCCACCTGCACCTGGGTGCCCTTTGGCAGCGGGATGCGCATGGAGCCCAAATCCAAAAGGCCTACCGAGAAGTCCTCGAAGTCGAAGTCCTGGATATTTACTTGGTCACCATCGAATGGACCCATCTCGCCACCCACGGCGTCGTGCTCGACACTGTAGGCTTTGAAGCCCTCTGGGCCGGACGGGGCGTCGCTTAGCGCAGCTGAAGCGTCACTTTGCGCAGCATCATCTGCCGCCGAAGTTCCATCGGCCGCGCTGCGTTCCTCGGCCTCATTACGGGTTTCAAGGTCCTGGGCTTCATCGCTTTGGGAGTCAGATTTCTTCTTAGAAAAAGGCCACATAGGCATAATTGTTCTCCAAACTTTTCTCGCGCGCTACCTAAACACCGGTAGAGCCATAGCCACCGGTGCCGCGCACGGTCTCGTCGAGTTCTTCAACTTCCTCGAAATCGACCAGCTCCACGCGTTGGATGAGCAGCTGCGCGATGCGCATGCCGCGCTCCACGTGGAAAGTCTCGTGCAGGTCGTGGTTAATCAAGCAGACCTTAATCTCGCCGCGGTAGTCGGCGTCGATGGTGCCCGGCGTGTTGACCACCGAAACACCGTGCTTGGCGCCCAGGCCGGAGCGCGGGTGGACAAGGCCAACGGTGCCCAGCGGTAGTGCGACCGCGATGCCGGTTCCCACGAGGACGCGCTCGCCCGGGGCGATGTCGACCGATTCTGCCGCGCAGAGGTCAGCGCCAGCATCGCCACGGTGTGCGCGTTGCGGCAGCGGCAGCTCCTTATCCAGACGGCGTACCTTGACAGGGCCGAATGGGCTTGCAGGATCGATTAATGGGTTCGTCTCATTCACCCGCACTAGCCTACCGTGGTGCCACAACGGCTTCGCTAAAGCAGGGCCTAAGTGACTACACTTACTTCCCGTGTCTAAGAATTCTGCTTCCGCTTCCCAAACCGCAGCCGGCGCAACAGGCAGCCCCGCGCCGGAGGTCCTCTACAGCGAGCGCCAATGGGTGCCGTGGTATTTCTGGTTCATGGCGGCCTTCGTCGTGGCGATTACCACCGCAACGGTCAGCCTGAACCGCACTATTTGGTGGGTCATCATCCCGGCCGTGGTTTTAAGCGCCATCGCAATTTGGGTCATGGTTTCTTGGTCCGGCACCGTCCTGCGCGTGGAAAAGGATGCTGATGGCACCCGCTGGCTCATGGTCAAAGACGCGCAGCTTCCCCACGATGTGGTGCAGCGCTCCATGGTGGTGCCAAAGTCGGCGCGCCGCAACGCCCTTGGACCACAGTTCGACCCAGCCGCCTTCCTGGTCACGCATGGCTGGATCGATGAGCATGTGATGCTGGTTCTGGATGATCCAGATGATCCAACTCCGTACTGGCTCATTGCCGCCAAGAAACCACAGCAAGTGCTAGATGCCTTCTTGGGTCCGGCAGGTCGCCAGAACACCTAAAAGCCGCAAGCTCCCTCAAAGCAGCAAGACATAAAAATTCCCCTCTGCGCCGCTTACCCAAGTTATTGCTCCGAAAGGAGCTATTGCTCCAAAGGGTAAGTCGCCCGCAGAGGGGAATTTGATTTCTCGCCTATGCGCAGTCGAGGCAGATCGGCTGACCGTCTTCCTCGTGGGACAAGCGCTTGTTGGATTGCACCAAGAAGCAGGAAGAGCAGGTGAACTCGTCTTCCTGACGCGGGATGACGGTGACGTTGAGTTCCTCACCGGTGAGATCCACTGTCGGTGGCTGGAAAGCCTCGACGATTTCTCCATCGTCGTCCATGCCGTTGTTGTCGGTTTCGGCAGCCTTCAGACCTTCGAGAGAGTCGGCTTCCAGCTCGTCTTCTACACGGCGACGCGGTGCGTCATAATCGGTGGCCATAGTGTACGCCCCTATTAGTCATGTGGTTGGGATAGGTATTTATCGTGCGCATCCTAAAACACATTTGCTGCGATGTCATACTCGCCCCGCCGCAGGCGCGTCAGATTCCTACCCCCGCAGTGGCTCTAGGGCACCATTTTCTTCGAGAAGCTGGGAAAATGCCGAGGCCAGGCTACCCCCGCAGGCCCAGGTTAATTCGCCATCTTTTGCGCCTTTATTCAATCCTGGGCGATTAACCACGGTTCCTGCCTCAGCTGCGATGATGGCACCGGCGGCGCAGTCCCAGGCGTTAATTCCGTGCTCATAGTAGGCGTCGACGCTTCCCTCCGCCACGCGGCACAGGTCGAGCGCGGCCGCGCCCATGCGACGAATATCACGTACCTGCGGAAGCAGTCGGCAAAGCAATTCCGCCTGCGCTTGGCGACGCCCCGCTGCGTACCCAAAGCCCGTTGCCACCAGGGCTAGCGCAGGATCGGTTTCGGTGCGGCAATGAAGCTTTCGTACAGTGCCATCGGACGTTTCTAGCGTGGCGCCGTGGCCCAGGGCCGCCGAGTAGAGGTCGCCGCGGACCACGTTGATGACGGCGCCGGCGACGATCTCGCCATCCACGGCGGCGCCGATGGACACCGCGTACTCGGCAATGCCGTAGAGGAAGTTCACAGTGCCATCGATGGGATCGACAATCCAGGTAATGCCGGTGCTACTTAAAACGTCCGCGCCTTCCTCGCCCAAGATCCCGTCGCCGGGACGCGCGGAGACGATCTGATCGGTGATGAAACGCTCCGTTGCTTGGTCTACCTCGGTGACAGGATCCACCGCACTCGACTTCGTCTGCGTGTGCGCAGCGAGACCGTCGGCGTCGATAAGCGCCGCTCTTTGCGTGCGAATACGTGCGGCGGCGGCACGGGCAGTAGCCGCGGCGAAATCGCGCAGCTCTTCGACGTTAATTACATCCCTATCAAAGCTAGCCATGCCAACAATTATGCATTTGCCTAGACTTGATGCCTATGACTGGCACTACAGCTGAAACCAGCACCGCAAACCACGCCGCCCCAGCCCAGGCGGAGCACTCTTTTGGCATCGACATCGGAGGTTCCGGCATCAAGGGCGCGGAAGTAGACCTAGCAAACGGCGAGTTCGTGGGCGAGCGTCTAAAGATTGCTACCCCGGAAAAGTCCACCCCGGAGGCCGTGGCGACGATCGTCGCGCAGATTGTGGCGGAAAAGAACTGGGAGGGCCCGGTGGGTATCACTCTGCCTTCCGTGGTGAAAGATCAGAAGGTGCTCAGTGCCGCCAACATCGACAAGTCCTGGATTGGCGTGGATGCGCAGGAGCTTTTCGCCCAGTACCTGGATCAGCCTTTCGTGGTGCTTAACGACGCCGACGCTGCCGGCCTCGCCGAGGTTGCCTACGGCGACGAGGTGGCGCGCACGGGCTCGGTCATCTTCCTGACCCTCGGCACTGGTATCGGCTCCGCGTTCCTGCTGGACGGCCAACTTTTCCCTAATACGGAGTTGGGCCACATGATGGTCGGCGATGCCGAGGCTGAGCACCAGGCATCCTCTGCTGTAAAAGAGCGCGAGGATCTCAAGTACAAGGAATGGGTCAAGCGCCTTGACCGAGTATTGGAAGAATATGAAAAGATTTTCAACCCCCACGCCTTCATCATTGGCGGCGGCATTTCCCGGAAGTGGGAAAAGTGGGGCGATAAGCTCACTACTTCTACTCCCGTTGCCCCAGCGCAGTTGCGCAATCGTGCGGGCATCGTGGGTGCGGCTATGGCAGCCCAGCAGGGCCTTAAGCCGTAACAGTAATCACATAGCTAATCGACCCCAGTTCACCGCCTTAGAGCCAAGATCATCTATACTGGGCCGTCGATCCTTAATCTAAACAGCACGCGGCGTGCCTAACCCGCCCTAATCAGGCGAGCTCATAGCATGGCCCCAAAGGTTGGATCTTGTCTAACCTTGCTGTTTTCAATCACAAGCAAGTCGAAAGGGCGTACGTGGCAGCCACTGATTCTTCAGACCAGGTTCTCGGCGAGGGCGCTGATGCCGCCGAGGCATCTGCCCCTGTCAAGAAGACCGCCAAAAAGACGGCCAAGAAAACCGCAAAGAAGACCGCGAAGAAGACCGCCAAAAAGACCGCGAAGAAGACGGCCAAAAAGACTGCTAAGAAGACGGCCAAGAAGACGACTCGCAAAACTGCGAAGAAATCTGCCAAGAAGACCGTCCGCAAGTCTGCGCAGAAGGCCGCGACCGCTCCTGAAGAAAAGCAGGAGAACCTCGAGACCGCTTCTGACGAGCTCGAGGACGAGCTGGTAGATGACGCCGACCAGGATGACGCGGACTTCGATCCGGATAGCGCGGACATGGACGATGACGAGTTCGGCGATGCTGAGGACGAGCTCGATGCGGATGAGGACGAAGAAGACGACGATGAGGACTCGTCCTCCGTCTGGGACGAGGAAGAGTCTGCTGCCCTGCGCCAGGCGCGCAAGGATGCACAGCTGACCGCTTCTGCTGACTCCGTCCGCGCTTATCTCAAGCAGATCGGTAAGGTCGCCCTCCTTAACGCTGAGCAGGAGGTCTCCCTGGCAAAGCGCATTGAGGCTGGCCTCTACGCGCAGTACCGCATGGATGAGATGGAAAAGGCTCGCGCTGAGGGCGATAAGGCCGCCAAGCTCTCTCCTATGGAAAAGCGCGACCTGCGTTCCATCGCCCGTGATGGCCGCAAGGCAAAGAACCACCTGCTGGAGGCGAACCTCCGTCTGGTGGTCTCGCTGGCAAAACGCTACACCGGCCGCGGCATGGCTTTCTTGGATCTCATTCAGGAAGGCAACCTAGGCCTTATCCGTGCGGTTGAGAAGTTCGACTACACCAAGGGCTACAAGTTCTCCACCTACGCCACGTGGTGGATCCGCCAGGCCATTACCCGCGCCATGGCAGACCAGGCCCGCACCATTCGTATCCCGGTCCACATGGTTGAGGTCATCAACAAGCTGGGCCGCATCCAGCGTGAGCTGCTGCAGGATCTGGGCCGCGAGCCCACCCCGCAGGAGCTGGCGAAGGAAATGGACATCACCGAGGAAAAGGTGCTGGAGATCCAGCAGTATGCTCGTGAGCCTATTTCCCTGGACCAGACCATTGGTGATGAGGGCGATTCCCAGCTGGGTGACTTCATTGAGGATTCCGAGGCAGTCATCGCTGTCGACGCCGTATCCTTTACCCTCCTGCAGGATCAGCTCCAAGACGTGCTCACCACCCTGTCTGAGCGCGAAGCCGGCGTCGTTCGCCTGCGCTTCGGCCTGACCGACGGCATGCCGCGCACTTTAGACGAAATCGGTCAAGTCTACGGCGTCACCCGCGAGCGCATCCGCCAGATCGAGTCCAAGACCATGTCCAAGCTGCGCCACCCATCGCGCTCTCAGGTCTTGCGCGACTACCTCGACTAAGAGGGGCCACGCTAGCCAAGGGCAAGCGACAAGACACACGCGCTTGCCGACGCCGCCCTCTCCTCCCCCCGTTAGCACTAAGCTGCGGAGGGACGCGAGGGCATTTTGCATCTGTGGCACAAGCAAGAGTCCCAAGGATGAGTCCTAGGGATGAGTTCTAAGCCTCAACGTCATGGGTTCGCAGCCAGACAACAGATGCAATCCAAGCTCCGATGACGAAGCAGATAGAAACAGCCATCCTGAACGCGATACCGTACACATCAGGAGTGTCATCTGCGCTGAAGGCAGTACTGCCGAGCGAAATCGTCGACGTAACCATAGCCGGTGGCAGCAGCATCGGGATGAGCCGAATACCGCTGTAGAGAATTCCAACTGAGGCAATCGCGCCCACAAGTGAAATCGCCACGGGCGTGGCAAAGCTGCGAAAGATCATCGAGAAGAAGGATTGCCAGGCCCCGACTGCGAACGCCGGGATGATTGCTAAGAACAGCGCGCTCACGTTGAGCGGCGAAATCTCTCCCTGTATTCCTAAGCCGCGTCCAATGCCTAATGCCAGCGCAATGAACACCGCCTGCATTAGCGCGATGAGGACCATGATGGAGAAAAACTTGGACGCGACTACTTCTCCCGCCGAGCGCGGTGAGGTCAAAATAGTGTTCCAATTGTGATTGCGGTGTTCCAGGCGCCAGGCAGCTGCAGCGATGATGGCCACTCCCACAGTCATAAAGATTAGGCCGTAGAACAGCGTTGCTTGGGAAAGATAGCTTGCCCATCCGGCATTAAGTAGCGCCAAGTTGGCGTGATAATTCGCGGCACCAATGCCGACTGCTATACACGGCACGAGGAAGGTGACAGCCCATACGTAGGAGCGTCGAAATTTCAGCAAGTCGATAGCAAACATGAACTTATTCCTCCTGGGAATCAAGCGTGCGACAAAGCACGGTGAAGATGACGGTTACAACGGCGATGAAAAGTGCCCATGGAATCCACAGTGGTTCGATGCTCGCTAGGCCTTCGGGGCGGAAGGTAAATGGGGATAAGACTGCGTAGTAGCCGAAGGGATTAATGAGCGTGACCGCGGTTGGGGAAAGCATTCCTGCCACACCGAGGAAGCCGCCTACTACCCCAGTGCTGAGCACCACGAGCTGGGATTCCACGCGTGCTGCCTGCCACAAGAAAATCGCCATCAGTGCGCACGAGGTTCCATATAGACCAGCTGCTGTGAGAACCCATGTGCCGAGTGAATCAATCGACTGTGCGCCAAAGAGGAATGGAGTGGTCAAGACCGCGAGCAATTCAACTACCTTTACTGCGGCTAGGACAAGGGCTAAAGCTGCGAACTTCGCGCGGAGCAGACCACCGCGGCGGTACCCGGCGATGGAATTGAGCCGCCAGCCGCCGTGGAGATGCTCTACATCGGCTGCGCGGCTGGCTAACAATGCCACCTGCACCGGAGTGAGGAAGGCCGTCGCCATGATGTAGCCAAGGAGATGCCCGCCCCATTGACTATGCGGATCTTGCTGAAATTGTTCGGCGGTGTGCTCACCCACCAGATTCATACTGGAAAAAGCAACGATGGCGAGCGTGACAGCAAGGGCAAGCGGCAGCATCCGGGTATGCCGCATCTTGGCATATTCATTCTGCAGCATCATTGCAAGCCACCTCGTCCCGTAATCGAAATGAAGATCTCTTCGAGACTGCGGTGCGTTCTTAGCACCTGGTAGATGGGCACGCCATGGTTGACGAGCTGCGCGCAAGCCCCCGCGACGTCGCGCTCGCTTAAGTTCGGAACCCGAATGCCACCTTCTACAAAGCGCACTGAGATACCCGCGAGTGCTTGCGCCGCTTCCTTGGGGTTCGGAGTTTCAATAAAGACTTCAGGCGGCTGGGAATGGAAAAGCTCCTGCTTTGTACCTTGGAAGAGCAACTGCCCGCGATTAATAATGGTCAGCTCACTAGCCATCTTTTCGATTTCCGAGAGAAGGTGGCTCGAAACCAATACCGTTCGCCCCTCATCGGCAGCGAGGCTGACGATGAGATTGCGAATCTCTTCGATACCGGCAGGGTCAAGACCGTTCGTTGGTTCATCAAGGATCAGAAGCTGCGGGTTACGAATCATAGCCATTGCGATGCCGAGGCGCTGCTTCATGCCCAAGGAATAGTTCGCTACTTGCTTGTCCAGCTGCTTTTCCAGCCGCACGAGGTGCACTGCGCGATCCACGTCTTCTGCTTCAGCGCGTAGAAGCCGCGCAGCGATGCGCAGGTTCTCTCGCCCGGTGAGGTGCAAATAGGCCGAAGGCTGCTCGATGAGCGAGCCGGTGCGGGCCAAGGCCCGGCTGCGCGTCTTAGGCCCGAAAGGCTCACCGAACAAGCTGATGCTTCCCTCGGTCGGCTTTGCCAGACCCAAAAGCATTTTCATGGTCGTGGACTTGCCCGAACCATTTGGCCCCAACAATCCGTGAACGACACCGTGGCCGATTGCCATATCAAGGCCGTCGACGGCCTTGAATCCCTTATATTCCTTGGTCAAACCCTGAGTTTCGACAACATATTCTGTACTCATAACTCAATCGTTGCCCGGCGCGCCTACGCCGCACATCGCCGCGAGGCACGATTTTGCGAGTCATACCGGGGTATTAGGAGCTAAGCAGGTCAGCACGGGAGACAACTCCTGTGCGATAGGCGAAAAGGGCTGCGTGTACACGGTCCCTAGAACTCGTCTTGGCGAGTACTCGTCCAACGTGCGTCTTGACGGTCGGCATAGAGATGAACATCCGCTCACATATCTCTGTGTTGGACCATCCCATCCCGATTGCTTCAAGGATTTCTTGTTCACGGGCAGTCAGCGACTCAAGTACCCGACGGTCTACGCCGCTAATACTCAGCGTGTCCGTGGAATCATCCCTCATACTGTGGACAAGGCGCTTAGTGGCGCGGGGTGAGATTACCGCGTCTCCGCGATAGACAGTGCGCAACGCGCTTAGTAGCTCCTCTGGCTCTGCGTCCTTGAGCACGAAGCCACTCGCTCCTGCTCGCAGCCCAGCTACTACGTAGTCTTCGTCATCGAAGGTTGTCAGAATGATGACCTTCGTCTCCGGAAGAGTGGATGCGATTTCAGCAGTGGCGCTAATTCCATCGCGGACAGGCATCTGTACATCCATGAGCACCACATCAGCAGGCGTGGCCGCGCATTGGGTCAGCGCATCTTCGCCATCGTTTGCTTGCCAGATAACATCCATGTCTGGCTGCGAACTAATGATCTGGGCAATCCCGTGTAGGAAGAGAACCTGGTCATCTACCAATCCGACTTTCATTGCTTACTTCCTCCTCCTGTGGGTAACTCTGCTTCTACTATCCATATGCCAGCATCACTGCGCTGTTGGAAGGTTCCTCCAACCAATTCCGCTCGTTCCTTCATTCCCACAATGCCATGTCCCTCGCCTCGGGCATCACCCATGTATCCATTGCGCACCTCAAGGCGGACGATACCTTCAAGCCATTCGACTAGTACGTCTGCTTGCCCGCCACCATGTTTGTTCGCATTGGTCAAAGCCTCTTGGACAATTCGGTACAGACTTAGTGACGTCGCGGCGGAAAGCTCTTCAGGTGGCGTTCCTGTGCAGCGATATCCCACAGCAATGCCGGCGCTTCTAACGCTATTAATGAGTTCTGAAAGATCACCGAATCCCGCCATCGGCTGAGTGCCGCGCTTTTCGCCTGTGCGCAGCAAGCCCACGACTCCCCGCATCTCCCTCAAAGAGGTCCTTCCCACGCGGGAAATAGACTTCAAAGCTTCTTCTTGTGCTTCCGTGTCTTTGGCGTAGAGCACCCCATCGGCTTGGGCAACTATAACCGATAGCGAGTGCGTGACGACGTCATGGATCTCACGTGCGATGAACGCCCGTTGTTCCGTCGAGCTTTTCTCGAATTCCAGGCGTTGTTTCTCTAAAGCACGCGAAATCTCCCGTGTGCGTTCTTCCTCTGCTCTCCTACGCAGTTCACCCACAAGCATGCACACCGCAAGGACCAGTAGGCTCCAGCCCACGACGAAAAGGCGCCGCGCAATATCCTGTGCTGCTTCCTGTACCGTTTGGCTCACCCAAAATACGCCGATAAAGTCCGCAGCAAGCATCCCTATAGTCATTATTCGACGTAGGGGCTCTTCCAGCCTGCGGCGAATAATGTAGGCGACCTGCCCCGCAAGGATTATGATGCCTACGGTGAGTTCCACCTGGAACAGGCTGGCGAAGAGCACCACTGATGCAACGAAGACCACCAGGCGCGGCCACCGCCTGCTAATAATTGGCACTAGCACGACCAAGGCGATAATCAGGTAGTCAAAGAGCGGCCGAGACATCAGGTCCCTACCGATGAGAGACGCCGCTCCGCACAAAAGCGACACCGCAAGGTCACGAATCATTCGCCTATCAGAAAAGACTTCCACGCCTCTACGCTATCCGGTTCGACGAGTTAAGTAGTCATGCCTGAGTACGATTCCGTCGGCCATTTTTATCCAAGGCCGGGCCTAAATAGACCTCCTTCCCCACAAATTCGGGAAGCCAAAGGTAGGAAATCTGCGCCCCGCTCTGGGACACGGATACGCATCTACCTTTTAAAAAGCACCCCCACTTCTACTAACCAAAAGTTAACTAAATTTCATCGCATGTAATCTGAGACACAAGCTGGCAGCTTGGGATACTGTGACACGAGCAACATTGTAGAACGGCCTGAAAGGAACGCTCGTGAACGCAGCTACTCATGACGCTGAGCATCACTCTGATTCTCCGGTAGCGCAGCTTGCCCAAGTTGCCATCGATAACGTCACGCGTATCTACCCATACGCTTCCCATCATGTGCAGACCTCGAGCAGCGATAATAAGGCTCCGGATGAGCTCCACCCAAGCTTCGGCAACTCCTTCGACTGGCACTCGAGCGTCCACATGCACTGGCTGCTTTCCAGCCTCCTTTCCTCCGATGAGGATTCTTCCGGCGCTTGGCGCACTGAAGCATTGCGAATCCTCGAGGACCACCTGAGCGCAGAGAACATCAAGACTGAGGCTGACTACCTGCGCGCTAACCCGACTTGGGAGCGCCCATACGGCTGGGCATGGGCAGTACAGCTGGCATCCGAGCTTAAGTTCTCCCCAGTAGTCGAGCTCCAGGCCCTGGCCGAGGGCGTAGCCCCACTGGCCGATGCCGTATTCGACAACACCTTATCTTGGCTGGGCAAAGCCTCCGAGCCAGTCCGCCACGGTCTGCACACCAACACCGCGTTCGGCCTGAAGCGGATCATGAAGGCGGCAAAGGAGTTGAGCCGCGAGGACGTTGTCGAGGAAATCCTTGCGACTGCAAAGAAATTCTTCGCCGAAGACAAGGCCTGGGAGTTCGAGCAGGAGCGCAGCGGACAGGACTTCCTCTCCCCTGGCCTGTGCGAAGCAGACCTGATGCTCGACGTGCTTGACGACGCCGAGTTCGCGACCTGGGCAGAGGGCTTCCTGGCACGCCTGGATGCCGATTCGCGCATCCTGAAGCCTGCACAGGTTTTTGATCCAACCGACGGATACCAGGTCCACCTCTACGGCCTTGGTATGACTGTCCTGGCTAGCGCGCTGCGCATTTTCGAAGCTACGGAGGATACGCACCCAGAACTCGCGCAGACCATCCGCGAGCGCAACGCCGAGCTTCTCGCTCCGGGCCTCGAAGCAGCGATCACCGGTGACTACATGTCTTCGCACTGGCTTGCCACCTTTGCTTGGGAAGCACACCTGGAAGCTGAGCGCCTGAACGTCGCTCACCCGTGGGCACGCCAGTAGCCTGCAGCCACCATCTGCCTTCCATACCAACATCTACCCCTCCCTCAGTCATCAATAGAGGAAACCCATGTACGTACTCATCGGCGTAGCGCTGGTCGTTATCGGCTTCGCGTTGCGCATCAACCCACTGCTTGTGGTCACCGTTTCCGGCATCGTAACCGCAGTCATCGGCGGCATTAGCCCGATGGATATTCTGAATATCTTCGGCGAGGGCTTTGCCGGCTCGCGCTCCGTGACGACCTTCGCGCTCGTGCTACCGATCATCGGCACAATCGAACGCTTCGGCCTGCAGGAGCAAGCAAAGACGCTTATTGCCAAGCTCAAGAACCTCACCGCAGGACGCATCTTGGCGCTCTACATGCTCATTCGCCAGATCACTGCCGCTGTCGGCATCCAGTCCATCGCCGGCCCGGCACAGACCGTTCGTCCGCTCATCTACCCGATGGCACAAGGCGCAGAGGAACAGCGCGCTGGCCACCCTCTGTCGGAGAAAGCAATGGAGAAGCTCAAGGCTTATTCGGCCTCTGCTGACACGGTGGGCTTGTTCTTCGGCGAGGACGCATTCGTCGCCGTCGGTTCGATTCTGTTGATCACCTCCTTCGTGGATACCAACTACAACGTCGCGCTTGAGCCCATCGAGCTTGCCCTATGGGCTCTGCCTGTTGCCGTTATTGCATTCCTCGTTCACGGCACCCGCCTGTTGCGCATCGATTCCAAGCTGAAAGCGATGGAAAAATCGGCGCCTTCGATTCCAAACGAATCCGCTACCCCGAAAGAGGCTTAACCCAAGATGATTACTAATGAATGGCTGTACTGGCTCATTGGCGCCTTTTTCATTGCGGTTTCCATTCTGATCGCCACCAACCCCAAGCACGACAAGAAAGCACTCAGCAGCATCTTCTGGGGCCTGCTTGGTGTCTCGTTTATGTACGGCACTTTCGTCCAGGCCAAGACGGCCCCAGCGTGGATTCTCGGCGTCGCGGTTCTTGTCATGGCATTGATTGCCGGCTTCAACGGACTCGGAATGGGTGAAGAAAAGACCACCTCGGTGGAAGAACGCGCGGCGCTGGCACAGCGCTTTGGCAACAAGCTCTTCATCCCGGCTCTGACCGTTCCACTGGTCACAGTCATCGTGGCAGTGCTCGGACCAAAGCTGAAGGTAGGCGGCGAGCCACTCCTCGCGGAAGGTTCCGCGACTTTGACGGGCTTAGGCATCGGCGCCATCGTCGGACTCATCGTCGTCTTCATTGTTCTGCGCCCGAAGTCTCCTTCGGTTCCGCTCTCGGAGGGCACCCGCCTGCTTGAGGCCATCGGCTGGGCAGCACTCCTGCCTCAGATGCTCTCCACCCTCGGCACGCTGTTTACCCAGGCCGGCGTCGGCACTGCAGTCGCTGACGTCATCGGCGCCGTCATCCCACAGGACGCCCTGCTCTGGAGCGTCATCGCGTACTGCCTCGGCAACGCGCTGTTTACCGTGGTCATGGGCAACGCCTTCGCCGCCTTCCCCATCATGACCGCTGCCATCGGCTGGCCAGTCCTCGTCGAGAACTTCAACGGAAACCCCGCTGCCATCTTCGCAATGGGCATGCTGGCCGGATTCTGCGGCACCCTGTGCACCCCGATGGCTGCAAACTTCAACATCGTCCCGGCTGCCCTGCTGCAAATGAAGAACAAGTACGGCCCAATCATCGCGCAGATCCCCACCGCCATCATCATGCTGGTGTCCATCACAATCATGATGCGAGTATTCGCCTTCTAGCGAGCCAAAGTTACAAAAGAAAACAAAGACATCGGCCTATAAAACTCTTTCCTATGACTTAGGAAACAGTTAGCATTGCGGAATGAAGTCGATTTTTATCTCCGGCGGCTGCGGCGGCTTCGGTCTCGCCGTAGCCCGTATTTTCCGCAATGAAGGCTACATCGTCGGACTGGGCGATCTCCGTCCACCAGCCGACGATTCCATCCTCGGTGACGGCATCACCTTCTACGAGCTTGACGTAACCAAACCGGAGTCCTGGGACGCTGCCCTATCCGAGTTCACCAAACTCACCGGCGGCAGGCTCGACATCCTCGACAACAACGCCGGCATCATCGACTCCGCCACCATCGCGGAAAGCGAACCCACGCGTATCCGCGCCGTCATCGACGTCAACGCACTAGGCGTCACCCTCGGCGCACGCGCTGCTTACCCCTATCTGAAGAAGACCCCCGGCTCGCAGCTGATCAACATCGCCTCCATCGCCGGCTGCTACGGCATCCCCGACGTCGGCGTCTACGCCGCCACCAAGGCCTACGTCCAGTCCATGACTGAAACCCTCGACCTCGAGTGGCGGCGCGACAAAACCCGCGTGCTCGACATCAACCCCCTATGGGCAAAGACACCCATCTCCGACGTCAAGTCCAAGACGGTCACACGCCTCGGCGTAAACCTCACGCCAGACGACGTCGCGCAAGCCATCTGGCGCGCCGTCAACCCCAAGAACCGCTGGGACAAAGGCCGCCTCCACTGGGGCGTCGGCGCCCAAGACAAAGCAGCCCGCGTAGCCCGCAACATGGTGCCCGACCGCGTAGCCAAGGTCATCTACCAGGTGCTGTCAACCTAGTTATCGAGACCATCCGCAATGGCATCAGCGATTTTGTCGACAATCGGCTTATCCGCTGAATCACCGATGATCGTCACGGTGTCGCCCTGCGCAGCGCCCAAGGACATCAGCATCATGGCGGAATCGGCATCAGCCTTCTCACCGTCAAAAGCGATGAGGAGGTCTTCTTCTGCTTCGGCAGCCATCTCAGCAATCTTGGCAGCCGGTCGCGCGTGCAAACCAGAAGCATCTGCTACTGTCGCACTGCGCTCATAAGAATCGGCTGCAGCGTCACCAGAGTTTTCTTTCGCTTGCTTTGGCACGAACACCTCGATGGCGCGAGCCGCAGCAGTAGCAACTTCGTCAAGGTCGTCACCTTGCTGCGCAGCAGTAGCCGCAGCAATAGCGGCCTCCACGAGCGGTGCGTCCACGAACTTCACCGGCTCATCGTCAAGGAACTCCAGCACCGACTCAACGGTCATTGTTGCCGAGCCCAAGTCGGTGAGAACAACAACTGCGAGGCCTTCCCCGAGCAGGTCATTAATAGCCGACTCGATGAGGTCATACGAGGTTCCGATTTCACCGGACTCCAGACCACCCGCGGCTGCGATACGCACGTCAGCGGCCATCTGCCCAGCCAGCTCAGCAAGGCCTTCGGCCAGCTTGGCTGAGTGCGAAACTAGGACCAAGCCCACTTTCGGTTCTGCCATGCCCTAACCCTCCTTTACAGCAGAAGCAGCGTCAGCAGCTGCAGCAATAAACAGCGCGGTCGAAGCAGCACCTGGATCCTTATGGCCAACAGAGCGCTCACCCAAGTAGGAAGCACGGCCCTTGGTGGCAACGAGTGGAATGGTTGCCTCGGCGCCTTCGGCTGCGGCATCGGCTGCCGCGCGCAGAACGTCGGCAACTCCCGCCCCGGCATCAGCCTGCTCGCGGGCAGCACGCGCCGCCGGCGCCCACGCATCAACCATGGTCTTCTCCCCTTCGGCGGCCTTACCACGGGTGGTGATGCCCTCGAGTGCCGCCTCAATGAGCGCGGCCGCGCCAGCGCCATCAAGCGCTTCACCGCCGACTGACTTAGCAGCGCGCAGGAATGCAGTTCCCAAAAGCGGACCAGATGCGCCGCCGACGGTGGACATCAAGGTCTTGGCCGTCAGCTTCAGCACATCCACGATGCTTTCCGAGGCATCTGCTTCGAGCTTTTCCACGACCGCACGGAAACCACGGTCCACGTTTTCACCATGGTCACTATCGCCGATGACGCGGTCGAGCTCAATAAGCTCCTCCCGGTGCTCGTGGGCTTGTTCGGCACAACCTTTCATCCAAGCCAGGGCCCATTCGGTGTTCAAAGTTTCAACAGAAGTCACTTTATTCTCCTTGGCGTAGTGCGGCGGTATGGCATGGTGCGTCGAACAGCTCGATGTCTTCATCGTCGGCGCGCATGACCGTGACAGAGCAGCCCGCCATGTCGAGGCTGGTGACGAAGTTACCTACGAGGGAGCGTTCAATGGTCACGCCCGCTTCTTCTAGGCGCTGAGCTACTCGGCGGTAGACCACGTAGAGCTCCGATGCCGGGGTGGCACCCATGCCATTGACGACGACGATGGTTCGCTCGCCTTCTGCCAACTTCAGGTCGGCAAGAATCGGCTCCATGAGATGATCAGTGACATCGTCCGCGGAGACCAACGGGATCTCCTTGCGGCCCGGCTCGCCGTGGATACCGACGCCGAGCTCCACCTCATCATCTGCGAGGTCAAAGGAAGGCTTGCCCACGTGCGGCACGGTGCAAGCGCTCAGTGCTGCGCCCATGGTCGCGGTGTTCTCCACGACCTTCTTCGCCACTGCCGTGACAGCAGCTAGATCATCACCGCGCTCAGCGGCTGCACCTGCCAGCTTCTCCACGAGCAGCGTGCCCGCCACACCGCGACGGCCTGCAGTGTAGGTGGAATCCTCCACCGCCACGTCATCATCCACGATTACCTGGCTGACCTCAATGTCATCGAACTCCGCCAACTCAGCCGCGGTATCGAAATTGAGGACATCGCCGGTGTAGTTCTTCACGATGTAAAGCACACCCGCACCCGCATGAACCTCGTCGGTCGCCGCCTGGATCGCATCCGGCGTCGGCGACGTAAACATCGCGCCTGGCACCGCGGCATCCAACATGCCGTGGCCCACGAAG
Organism: Corynebacterium sp. HMSC06D04; assembly: GCF_001807315.1. Classification (NCBI taxonomy): domain Bacteria; kingdom Bacillati; phylum Actinomycetota; class Actinomycetes; order Mycobacteriales; family Corynebacteriaceae; genus Corynebacterium; species Corynebacterium sp. HMSC06D04. The sequence continues at coordinate 11,881 of NZ_KV788556.1, read as the reverse complement.
CCTGCGTGGAGCGGCTCATGTCCCGAGCCACCACCAGAGACAATCGCAACCTTGCCCTGTTCCTTCTTCTGCGCACGCGCCACAAACAGCGGCTCAGTAAAGCGCTTGACGATGTCGCCGTGTGCCAGCGCGAAGCCCTCCACAGACTCCGCCACTACGTTCTCCGGTGAGTTGATGAGCTTTTTCATCACGTATCTCCTTGGGATGTCGAATTAACCCAATTTCACTGGTTATAACAGTGCCGAGCCTACACGCGGATCCGCATAGATGAACGCAAACTTAAGAAAATGGCGACGCCGAAAATACCCGTCTACAAATCAAAAAATATTCCCAGCTCACTACGTCGAATTTCGACATAACACTCGAGAGTACACAGCCCCGCTGCCGCAGATGCATGGATAGACTCTGGTGTCATGAATGCCTTCACGCCCGCCCTTGCGGCCTTCCTCGACAGTTCAAGCCCCATCGATCTGCTTCAGTGGGTCTCTGCGATCCTGTCCCTGGATGACGATTTCTCGCAAAAGCCTGCCGAGTTCTTTGAAGCCATGTGGGATAACCCCGCCCCAGAGACGACCGCGGTACTCTGGGCCGCCGCCCTGCTGGATGAAGATAAAGAGCGCGTAAAGCTCCATCGCGCTGAGCTCGCCCGGCGCGATGACTTACCGCAGGAACCGACCTGGCTTGCTCACCTTGAGCAAGCCAGCGTAGTCAACGTCATCGAGGCTACGCAGTACTACGGGGATGTCCATTACTACACTCTCGAGCTATCCGTCCCGCACTCTGCGCCCCTGACGGTGAATGTCTCCATTGACCTAGCAGGCGGCAATGGCTCGATTTATGACTGTTTCCTCACCGAGGCCAATGCACAGCAGGTTATGGAGATCATGTCCAAGGATGAGTCCATGGAGAGCTTCGGCCCTACGAGCCAGGAGGGCCTGGCCGATTTCCTCAGCAACGCCATCTGGCTAGATGAGATCACAGTCGACGACGGCCCTGGTGAAAGCTGGCCTACCACCCGTCCGCTGCTGCGCTGGGTGCTCTCGCTACTAGATAATGTCCCTGCTACTGTCTCCAGTCCCGGTATCATCGGCCGCCGTATTCGTCTTGAAGAAGGCGATAATTCCGAAACTGAAGAAACATTGGCCGCCTTCCTGGATGCCGTTCCGCTTAAGAAGGAGGAGGCCGATGCTACCGAGACGCTACTCAGCATCACAGCCAATTACACCATGGCCGACCTCTACCACTGGTCCCCACTACGTGTGGAAAAAGCTCTGACCCTCGTAGCCCGCAAAGTCATAGCCCGTGACTCGTTCCTCCGGTGCTTCCCACGCGTCCTCACCAAGTTCGTCACCTGGACCGGCGAAGTCGCAGGACGCCCCGCCCACATCCAAAGGCAGCTCGACTCAGCACTAAAGGAAGAAGGAAAGCGCTTCCGCAGGGAACTCCAAGCACAATCCGACTTCGGTTCCTATGGCTACGGCCCAGATGCCATCGGCCTCGGCCCTGGCATGCCCGACCCCGAGACCTCCCGCTTCGACGCACAGCTCGACGATTCCCCTCTCCCCTCCGAGGACACCAAACTCAGCGCCCTAGCCCCAGACGTTATCGCTGGTGTAAAGCAATGGGACGCACTTATCACCGAGTGGTTTAACGATCACCCAGAGATCGATCCGGAACTGCTAACATCCACTCGCCGGCTCCTGAGCGCCCTAGCCCACGACAAGCCGAAGCAATTTAGCTCGACCAACGCCACAGTGGAGCGCAGCGTCGCCGCACTTCTAATCGCGGTCTCCGAGATCAACGCCGTGCCATTCGTAGTCGCCCAGATCCAACGTGACTTCGATTTACGCACCAGCCCCCGCTCGCGTGCCGATACCCTCCACAACTATCTTTACGATGCCGCCATCCACTCCGGCCGCCCCTTGAGCGGCTACCTCATCTCTCAAACACGACAGAGCATGATGAGGAATGCAGGGCTCTACTAATGGCTCAAGTCATCCACCCCGGCTGCACAACATCGCCACCATTTGGAAGTGGAGAACTCATGTGTAGTCCATAATGGACACCATGTCTGCTTTCGGTGAAGTCCTAGCCCAGCTCCGTGAAAATCAGCCTCAAGACTCGTACGGCATTAAGTTCGAAAAGTTAATGGTCAACTACTTCCGAACCGATCCCGTCCTCCAGGAGCAGTTCTCGGAAGTCAGCCGTTGGAGCGATTGGGAGTTCAACGGCGGTAAGCAAGACACCGGCATCGACCTCGTTGCCCGGCGCGCCGATGACGACGCGTGGGTTGCCATCCAGTGCAAGTTCTACAAGCCGGATACCTATATCCAGAAGCGTCACCTTGATTCCTTCTTTGAGGCATCCGGACACTCGTTTACTACAGACAAGGGCACAGAATCCTTCGCACAGCGGATCATCATCTCCACGTCGGAGCGATGGTCAAAGAATGCTGAGGAGATGCTGGAGCACCAGCTCATCCCAACCAACCGTATCGGCACGGCAGCGATTGCAGAATCCCCTATCGACTGGGATGTGACCTTCCCGGGTTCTGAGATCGAAATTAACCTCACCCGTCGCGAGGTTTTCTCCCCGCGTCCACACCAGCAAGAAGCGATCTCGAAGGCTATCGCAGGCTTTGAAACACACGACCGTGGAAAGCTCATCATGGCATGCGGTACGGGAAAGACGTTTACCGCCCTGCGGCTGGCGGAGCGCTTCGCGGAGCTCAACGGCAACAAGGCCCGCGTCCTCTTCCTCGTCCCCTCCATCTCCTTGCTCTCGCAGACGTTGAAGGAATGGACCGCACAGAACCAGGAGCACCTGCCTCTGAAGTCCTACGCAGTCTGCTCGGATACGAAGGTCTCCAAGAAGGCTGAAGACATTGCCTCCTATGACTTGGAGGTTCCGGTCTCTACCAACGGCAAGGACATTGCCGAGCGCACGGCGCAGGGCAAGCGTCGTGCCGGTATCAACGTCATCTTCTCCACGTACCAATCCATCGAGGCCATTCACGAGGCCCAAGCGGAGTACGGAATGGATGACTTCGATCTCGTGATCTGCGACGAGGCCCACCGCACCACCGGCGTCACCCTCGCCGGGGAGGACGCCTCCAACTTCGTGAAGATTCACGACGAAAAATACATCAAGGCCAGCAAGCGTCTCTACATGACCGCTACTCCCCGACTCTTCGACGACAACGTCAAAGGCAAGGCCGCTGAGCATTCCGCGGAGCTTGCCTCCATGGATGACGAAGCAGTCTACGGCCCCGAGTTCTACCGCCTCGGCTTCGGTGAGGCCGTGGACAAGGGTCTGCTCACCGACTACAAGGTTCTCGTCATGACGGTCGAGGAAGATATCGCCGCCGACGTCCTCGCCGCCAACCCCACCAACGAAATCAACCTCACCACCGCCTCGGCCATGATCGGCGCGTGGAACGGACTCGCTAAGCGTTCGGGTGCTGAGCAGGACACGAAGTCCGGCTTCGAGGCCAATGCACAACCGATGCGCCGTACCGTCGCCTTCGCCAAGGACATCAAGGCCTCGAAGACCATCCAAGAGACCTTCCCCACGCTCATCCGCCAGTACCAAGAACAGCTCAAGGACCACGCCGCCACCAACGACGTCAGCCTGCTCAACATCGATCTTCAGGTCGCCGTCGAGCACGTCGATGGCACCATGAACGCCCTTGAGCGCGGCAATAAGATCTCGTGGCTTGAGTCCTCCATCTCCGAGGACGAGACCCGCATCCTTACCAACGCTCGCTGTCTCTCCGAAGGCGTGGACGTCCCTGCCCTCGATAGCGTCATCTTCTTCCACCCGCGCAATTCCATGGTCGACGTCGTCCAGTCCGTCGGCCGCGTCATGCGCAAAGCCGAGGGCAAGGACTACGGCTATATCATCCTTCCCGTCGCCATTCCGCCGGGAGTCTCCCCGTCCCAGGCCCTCAATGACAACACGCGCTTCCGCGTCGTCTGGCAGATCCTCAACGCCCTGCGCGCCCACGATGACCGCTTCAACGCGAAGGTCAACTCGATTGCGCTCAACGAGAAAGTCAAGCTGCCCATCGATGTTCAGCCCGTGCCGAATTCGAAACCAAACGACAAGCCTGCCGACGACGATCCGGCCACGGCCAAGAATAGGCTCAATGCTTCCGATACCTCGCCAACCGGCCAGTCCGAAGCTTCCAGCGAGCAGGAACTCACCGCGGAACAGATGACTCTGTTCTCCCTCGAGGCCTGGCAAGAGGCCATGTACGTCAAGCTGGTCGACAAGGTCGGTACGCGTACTTATTGGGAAGACTGGGCTGACGATGTCGCCACGATCGCCGAAGCACAAATCGCCCGCATCAAGGCGCTTATCAATGCCGCGGATGACACGATCCGCAAGGAATTCGAGGTCTTCATCGAGGGACTACGCGGGAACCTGAACGACTCCATCACCAAGGACGAAGCGATCAGCATGCTCTCGCAGCACCTGATCACCGCCCCGGTGTTCAATGCACTGTTCACCGAGCACGACTTTGCCGCGCACAACCCGGTCGCCCGCGTCATGCAGCGCATGGTCGACGCGCTCTCGGACGCCAAGCTCGAGTCGGAGACCGAGTCTCTGACGAAGTTCTACGAGTCGGTCCGCATCCGCGCCTCCGAGGTCTCCTCCGCTTCCGGCAAGCAGCAAGTGATCAAAGACCTCTACGAACGATTCTTCCGCAAAGCCTTCAAGAAGCAGTCCGAGGCCCTCGGCATCGTTTACACTCCAGTCGAAATCGTCGACTTCATCCTCCGCTCCGCCGATCAAATCTCCCGCTGGCACTTCGGTAAGGGCCTTACCGACGAAGGCGTCCATATCCTCGATCCCTTCACAGGTACCGGTACATTCATGGTCCGACTCCTCCAGTCCGGCCTCATCGAACCCGACGACCTCGCGCGCAAGTACGCGACCGAGCTCCACGCCACGGAGATCATGCTGCTCGCCTACTACGTCGCCGCAGTCAACATCGAAACCACATACAACGCACTCCAGGCCGAGCGTGCCCAACGCAACGGCGAACCTGAGCCCAAGTACGTCCCCTTCGACGGCATCGCACTTGCTGATACTTTCCAGATCCACGAGGAAGGCGACATCCTCGACCTCAAGGTCTTCAAGGAAAACAACGCCGCCATCCAGCGCCAGATCGATTCACCGATCAACGTCATCATCGGCAACCCGCCCTACTCGGCAAAGCAAAATAGCGCGAACGATGACAACGCCAATCTTAAATACCCTACACTCGACAGTCGTATTGAAAGAACGTTTGCTGCGAATTCAAAAGCAACAAACAAAAACTCGTTGTATGACTCCTATCTCCGCGCCTTCCGATGGTCCATCGACCGACTCGGCACCCACGGAGTCATGGCTTTTGTCTCGAATGGCGGTTGGATCGATGGCAACACCGCTGACGGAGTTCGGTTGTCTCTTGAGGATGAACTCAGCGACATTTACGTGTACAACCTTCGCGGCAACCAACGTACAGCCGGCGAACAGTCCCGCAAGGAAGGAGGCAAAGTCTTCGGCTCCGGAAGTCGAAACACCGTATCCGTAATCATCGCCGTTAAACGTGAAATCCCCGACGATGTCTGTATTCACTACCACGATATTGGCGACTACCTCAGTGCAGACGAAAAACTTGCGATTGTTGATCGCTCCACGCTCGATAATGTCGATTGGCAAATTATTGAGCCCAATATTTACGGGGACTGGCTCAATCAGCGCGATGAGGACTTCGAGGCCTGGCCCGTCATCGGCGAGAAGAAGGGCGATACGACGAAGTTCTTTGAAGTGCATTCGCGTGGCCTTTCAACTGCGCGTGATGCGTGGTCGTATTCTTCTGCAACCGGCCAACTCGTAGAAAACATCGGGACGCACGTCGCGAACTACCGCCAAGCGCAAGAGCTATTTCGAAGCGGCGGGTTTGAAGAAAGCAAGCAGGGTGTCGACGCGTTGTTCGCTCAACACCCTGAGTTGGTCGATAGTACGCAAGGCTCATGGAACGTCAACCTGAAACAGGAGCTAGCTGGCAGAACCGAGATCGCGGTTAATACGGAACGCGTGTATACATCGTTGTACCGCCCATTTTTCAAACAGCGCAATTATTTCGCGAAAGAATTGATCGATAGGCAATACCAGTTGCCGTCGATGTTCCCGACGCAGCACCATAGAAATATCGGTATCGAGACTTCAGGGGCTAGCAGTCCTTCTGGATGGTCCGTGCTTGCTTCGAATGCGATGCCGGATGTGCAGCTACTCGGAAATGGTCAGTTCTTCCCCCGTTTCACCTGGGCGCCGGTAGGGGCTTCAGATGGTGGGTTGTTTGGCGATGGGGCGTCGATAAGTGAGGGCGAGTCCTCGATGTATGGGCAGGTCGGTGAGGTCGTTGCGGGGTATGTGCGCAAAGACAACATCACCGACGAGATCAAGGCGCTCTACCGTGACGCACTGGGTGCGGATGTGACCGGTGACGATATCTTCCACTTTGTCTATGGCAAGCTGCACGACCCGAACTATCGGGAGGCCTACGCCGCGGACCTGAAGAAGATGCTGCCGCATATCGAAACGCCGACGTTGCGGGCGCGGTTCGACCAGCTGGCTGCCGCCGGGCGGGAGCTCATGGATCTGCATGTGAACTACGAGGACGTGGAGCCGTGGCCAGTGACGGTGGATGTGAAGGCATCGGCAGACGAGTCCGACCGCGAGACTTGGCGCGTGCAAAAGATGAAGTGGGCGAAGAAGAAGGATTCGGAGACGGGTAAGAACGTCAACGACGTTACGACTCTCGTCTACAACAAGTCTGTGACGGTGCGCGACATCCCGGCGGAGGCGGACGAATACATGCTCGGCTCGCGGTCTGCGCTGGCGTGGATTATTGACCGGTACCAAGTGAAGAAGGACAAGGCATCGGGAATCGTCAACGACCCCAACGACTGGGCTGACGAGGTGGGAAATCCGCGGTACATCGTGGACCTCATCGCGAAGGTCACGCGCGTGGCGGTGGAGACTGTACGAATCGTCGAAGGAATCAGAGAGGTTGGCGAAAATAAGTAGCTCTGGGGGACATGCCATCGATTAAACCGGGGTCGAGCCTGCGCCTCAGTACAGCGCGGGCGCTTCCTCTTTTTAGTCTCTGAAAGAATCATTTCAAGGCCACCAATTCTGCTCGGCGAGACAGAGTATGTCTCGCACATGCAGGTGACAGGCCGAGGCTAGCTGTATGTCGTAATGTCAGGTAATATAAGTTCCAACTTTTGCCTCAGACTTTCGCCGATAAGGAAAGGTGGACAGAGCCATGAATCGCAAAGACGCAGCACGTAAGCGTCTTCTTGAAAGCGCTCAAAAGTCTGCCGCCTCTGTCGAAGTACTTAGCGACAACGAACTTGCTACAGCAGCCTACCGTCAGCTTCTCCGCACAATCGATGCTCAATCTGAGCCCCTTGATCCCGGTGCTGCGGAAGCGTTTGCTCATGAAGAAATCGCCACTATGCGAATGGAAAAGAGGACCCGTACCGCCTTGGGAGCAGGTAAGTGACCGAAGAGCTTCAACAGATAGCAGCACACAGAAAGTTGCGTCTGGTTGTTGATACTAACCTCTTTATATCGTCTTTGCTGTCACCTCGCGGCTCCGTGCGCGCGCTGATTGAAGCATGTTTTGCAGGAAAATTTGAGCTGCTCTACTGCGAACGCCTTCTCCAGGAGATTGAAGACGTTATTTCTAGAGCAAAATTTCGGAAGCACTTCACTGTAGAAGAAGGCCTATCCCTCATCGATGCCATCGTCCTTGTCGGGACAGAGGTTCCGGACCGCGAGGAGCAAAAACTACCGCGAATCTGCGATGACCCCGATGACAACTTCCTTTTCGCTCTCTACGAAGACGGTAACGGAGACCTCCTTGTTAGCGGCGACAAAGATGTCCGCAAAGCCGCAGTCAGCGCACTTTGGGTTACCAGCGCCGATGGCAAAATGGCAGCCACTCTCCTAGAGAATAGGAAGGCTTGGGGATCCGAACTTCTCAGAGGTGATAGTGAGAGCGGATGGGAGGCTATCGAAGCAGCGGGAAATCGGGCTATTTTCAACGCCGTTAATTTCCTATTCGAGGTAATAGAGGGCATTAAGTCCAAAAAATTTGACCGTGAACTACTCGCCCAAGCCGTTGTCCCCGGCACCGCAACTGCGTGGCTTGATGACTTCGAATCAGCTCAGTCATTGTTAACGAACCGCGCATTCGGTACTCACCCGATTATCATCTCGCCCGAGATTGTTGCCATCAAACTGGTGCCTGATCTTGGAGATTCCTACGTCGCGCTGCGGCCGACTGCACCGATCGAAAACGCCGTTTTCCTCACACTTGAGCGTTGCCCAGACCTTCTCGATAACAAAGGGAACGACGCTCTCGGCCTTGATGGTTGGAGAGCACACAGCATAGGGCCACGATTCTTACAGCCCAATGAAGTCCGGCCTCCAACGGATGCAGTACGCAAGAAGGCAGTTCAGTCGCTACGCGGTTCGCGAAACTAAGCAAGCCCCAGAAAACAGATCACCATAATTTTCGACCCCTTTGGAGTCTTTCACGCGCACACCTTTCGTTAATTTTTATGCAGAGTTCTCTCTTCAGTTCCTAATCAGCCTTTCGGCTGCAAGCAGGCGTTGCGCCCTATATCGTTGAAAGGATTGATTCACGTGCACCATTAGCGAGGGGAGCCGCAGCCGCATGAAGGGCGAAGTCAAACAGGCATATACCATTTTCGACAGCGTCGAGAAAGAACTCATTATCCCTGTTTATCAACGCAATTACGACTGGTCAAAGAAGCAATGTGAGCGACTATTCGACGACCTGGAAACTCTGATTACGGAGAACAGAGAACGTCACTTCTTCGGCTCGATCGTTGGCAACCCCGAGACATCGTTCAAGTGGGTCGTTATTGATGGCCAACAGCGCCTCACCACGCTGAGTCTCTATATCCTCGCGCTCACTCACCTGTTGGATACCGGTGTCGTAACCTCCAAAGACCCCGAACTCGCACGGCGGTTGCGTACTAGCTATCTCATGAAAAACAGCTCGACCAACGAACCAAAATTCAAGCTCAAACCTGTAAAGAACGACGCGACCGCTTACAAGCGTTTGTTCGGCGATGAGTCGATGTTCATCGAGGACAGCAACCTCACGGCAAATTACCGGTACTTCCTCGAGCGAATGAACAAGACCAAGCTCACCGGCGATCAACTGTGGAACGCCATCGAGCGACTTGACCTCATGATTCTCGATCTAGAGTCGCACGATGATCCACAACGCATCTTCGAATCGCTCAACTCGACAGGCCTTGCGTTGAGCGAAGGCGACAAGATTCGCAATCTCATACTCATGGGCTGCGAGCACCAGTTACAGACGACGCTGTACGAGAACTACTGGAATCCGATGGAGAAGAATATTTGGTACCTCACGGACTGGTTCATCCGCTGGTACCTAACAATCAAATTGTCGCGGACTCCCAAGCGCAACGAGGTCTATGACGAGTTCAAGGCATACTTCAAAAAGCAAAGTTCCGATGTCCAGACGGTACTCGCCGACATGTACGAGTATTCCCAGTTCATGCGCGAGATCTGTGGATCCGACACGAAGAATGCCGCGCTGGACGCACAGCTCGAACGATTTAATTTCATCCGCGGCGATGTTCTGCTTCCGCTTCTCTTGCCGTTGTATCGCGACGTCAAGCTTGGCAAGCTTTCAAGAAACGAATTTTCGCGCATCATTCGACTACTGGAGATCCATATCTTCCGCCGTACGGTCGCTTCTGTTCCGACGAACTCGCTCAACAAGGTCTACGAGACCATGTACAACGACATGCGGAAGATTCGTGGAGAGAAAGATACGGCGTACGACGTGCTCACCTATCTGCTCCGACGCCGCGACGGATCGTCCGGACGCATTCCCAGCGACGAAGAATTTAGCGCTGAGTTCCGCACCCGCAATATGTACAACATTCACAAAAATGTGCGCGCTTATCTTTTCGATGTTCTCGAAAACGGGGATTCCAACGATACGAAGGACATCGCAACCGCGCTCGAGAACGGCAATATCAGTGTCGAGCACATTATGCCGCAGACGCTCAATGCGCAGTGGAAAGAAGAACTCGGAGAGGACTTTCAGGAGATCCATCAAACGTGGGTAAACCGCATTGGAAACCTCACTGTCACTGGTTACAACTCCGCGTACTCCAACTCCAATTTCATTACCAAGCGTGACCGTGAGAAAGGCTTCCGAGAAACCGGTTATCGCCTCAATGACGATGTAAAGACGAAGGACAAATGGGACCGGGCAGCTATGGAGCAGCGTACCGACGCACTTTTGCGCCGCGCTCTCAACTACTGGTACCTCCCCAATTCCGACTTTATCCCCAAGCGCGAAGTGCTCCCTACTGAGCCGATGGGCGACGATGCGAACTTCACTGGGCGCTCGATCAGCGCCTTCGAATGGGAAGGCATCAAGATCCCTGTCAAAACCTGGGCCGAGTTCGTCCACATGCTGCTTAAGTTGATGGCCGAACGCTACCGCACGGAACTGATAAACTTCGTCGAACAAGCATCAGGAACTCTCGTGCTTACTAAGTCCGGCTACGCGTACTCGAGCCGAGTGCGTGAAGTTGATGCAGGTCTGGGCGTCGTCCTGTCTACATCGACCGATCAGAAAATTTCCTTCCTCCGTAGACTCTTCGATCATCTTCAACTAGATACCAACGAGGTCATCCTCACGCTGAGGAAGACAGCAGGCGAATCACAACGCAACGAGGAAGAAGCCGAATCGAAATACTCTGCACTCACCGTGTTCAAGAGCATGGCGGACGATTTTGGTTCCCAGAACACCACTCCAGAAGACACGCAGCAATTCGAGAATCAATTTGCTGAAGCGTTGGAGAAGTTCCGTCCAGATGAACCTGCCACTGTACTGGGAACGAAACCGCTTTCAGAGCTTGAGACAGCTGAGGGAATTGCAGCTGCCAGCGCCGCGGAGATTATTGCGGCTATCTGTCTAACCTACGACAAGCCGCCGGTGTATTTCCCCAACGCAATGTTCCACGCCATTGCAAACGGACACATGTCAATGTGGCTTGCGCGACTTGAAGACATTGATGCTGCCGTGGACGAGAACCACTAAAGCATAAGACACCACGTTCGTTGGGAACATCGAATCTTCCGATTAATCACGACGCCCTTCACCTCGGGCGCCGACGGCGGAGTGGGCGACAGTGCGGGCGGCATCGGCAAGCGCGATGAGTTTGATAAGCCAATCTTCGACCTTGACGGTGTCGTCTTCCTCGCTCGGGGAGGCGGGGTTGAGGACGAACTCCATCCGCTGCGCGGAATTGACGACCGAGGTGGGAAGATCGGTCTCACGCACGAGCTTATCCTGCGCCGCCTTCGCCGCGTAGTACGGGAACTTCGTATTCTCGGGCTCGTCGAGGTTAGTGATGGACAGGAAGACGAGATGGCCCACGCCGGTGTGCGGGCACGCGTCAATAATGCGGCGCATGACGGTCGCCTCAGCGCTCCTCGTTCCCGTAATCGCGATGGCGACTTATGCAACCAGCTTCAGCAGCATCGATAACAGGGCCTGGCTCAGCTTCGCGTTCCTAGCGTTGTACTTTTCGGACACCGTCCCTCTAGTGCAATCCATGGTGTGTGAGCGTAAGACGCCAGGTTTCACGCAGTTCTCCGTCCTCTTCCACGCCGCCTGCGCTATCGCTTTTGCCGCAATAGTCGTAGCGCTGCTAACCAAAGAGTTTCTCAACATCTTTACCGCTACAGGGTTTAGTGCCTTCGTGTCAGATGCGAGTTTTTGGTACCGGTGTTCTGG
>NZ_KV788555.1:0-576 GCF_001807315.1 Corynebacterium sp. HMSC06D04 | reverse complement strand
TGCGTTTAGCACCATAAAGCCCGTTCTCATCATCAAAGATGGCCTTGATTCTTGCACCAATAAGGGCATCGGAACATATCTTTAACCTGCGATTTTCGTGGGTGTTGACCCATTTATAAAACGAGGAGCGATTGAGCTTTAACACATGGCACATCCGCTTGACCGAGTACTCGGTTCGGTGGTCATAGACAAACTGGAAGCGGATCACCAGCGTGTCTCTTCGGCAAAATATTTCGCGGCCTTGCGCAGAATATCGCGTTCTTCGCGCAGCTTCGCGTTCTCTTTTTCTAGCTGGCGGATTCGCTCGGAATCAGTCGTCTCCTTGGCGTTGTCGCGCATGGCCTTCGTGCGGGCACGTTTGCCGGTGCCGTATTGCTGAAGCCAGGAGAAAAGCGAGGAACGATTGACTCCAAGCTCTGCTGAAGCCGCGTGAAGTGAAAGGTCCTCATTGTTTTCATAGAGGGCCACAGCATCACGTTTGAACTGTTCGGAATACCTAGGCATGGTGGTAGATTACCTTTCTTCCCAACCCAACCGGGCTGGATATCAGGTGTCTACCAAACAGGGGTCAGGTCC
>NZ_KV788554.1:0-86892 GCF_001807315.1 Corynebacterium sp. HMSC06D04 | reverse complement strand
GAGTGATATCGACCTCACCGCCCCCTTACGGGGGCTCTAGCAGCCTTGCCCAGGCACATTGGTGGCAACTATCTCACTGCGAAACGCTTACCAAGAGCGCCATGCAACCACCAGCACAACCATTAACACTGTCAATATCGCCAGGTAGACGTGAATCTTCATGGGCAACCACTGGGGCGCGGCAAGAAGGTACCTCAGGACAATCCCGAAGCCATATATTTTCTCGGTCTTTAACAAACTCCAGATAGAAAGCTAGCATCCCTAGGTTTCTTGGCGGGGCTCTCTAAGAACGATCACCAGTAGTTTTCGCGGCACGAAGGAGCGCCGCATAAGCGCCGTCGCGGGCCAGCAGCTCAGCGTGGGTGCCGCGCTCGGCCACGCGGCCGGCGTCGAGGACGATGATCTGGTCGGCATCGCGGATAGTGGACAGGCGGTGGGCGATGACCAAGCGGGTAGCATCCGCGCCAAGCACTGCCTCCTGGATGGCGCGCTCCGTCTCGTTGTCGAGGGCGGAGGTGGCCTCATCCAAGATGAGCACCCGTGGTTGGCGCAGCAACGTGCGGGCAAGCGAAAGGCGCTGCTGCTCACCGCCGGAGAAGCGGTAGCCGCGCGAGCCCACCACTGTGTCCAGACCTTCCGGCAGCGCGGCGATGACCTCGTCCACGCGCGCGGCGTTAAGCGCCGCCCACATCTGTTCCTCACTCGCATTCGGCTGCGCGAAGAGGAGGTTCTCCCGCACCGTGCCGTGAATCAGGTAGGTCTCCTGGGAGACCACGCCAATGACCTCCGCGCGCTGCTCAGGTGGAATATCGCGCAGGTCGACCCCGCCCAGGTGCACGGTGCCTTCGGTCGGATCGGCAAGGCGCGCAAAAAGTGCGGCCACCGTGGACTTGCCGGACCCGGTATGCCCCACTAGCGCGGTGGTGGTGTGGGCGGGGATGGAAAGGGAGACGTCGGAAAGCGCGTCGGTGTCGGTGCCGGGGTAGCGGTAGGAGACGTGCTGGAGGGTGAGGGAGGCGTCGGCAAGCTGGGCGGGCTGGGTGGCCTCGGTGAGTTCGGGCTCCAGGTCCAGGTACTCGAAGATGCGGCTAAACAGCGCCATCGACGCCACCCACTGCGCGCCCACGTTGAGCAGGCCGGTAATGGGACGGAAGATCTGGGTCTGCAGGGTGGAAAAGGCGATGAGCGTGCCAATCGTAATGCCCGGGCGCAAGCCGGCCGCCAGGTAAATCAGGGCCGGCATCACGCCGAAGATGATTTGCGTCAGCGCCATGCGCCAGCGCCCGGCCAACTGCGATTCCAGCTCCAAACGGATGAGGGAGCGGGAGGTTTTCTCAAAGCCGTCATAGACGCGCTCCTGCGCACCCAGCGTGGCCGCCAGGCGCATGCCGGACACGGACAGGTTCTCCGAAATGGTCTGCTGCAGCGTCGCCTGCGCGCGGCTGTTTTTCTCCATGAGGCTGCGGCGCAGAACGGCGGCGCGGCGGGTCAGCCACACTGCAGGCGGCAGTACCACCAGGGACAAAAGCGAGAGGGTAGGCGAAAGCGCCACCATCGCCACCAACGTAGCCACAGTCATGGTGAGGTTGCTGGCCACGGATGTCGCGGTTGTGGTCACCATGCCGCGCATCGCCGCGATGTCATTGGTCAGGCGGGACTGGATTTCGCCGCCGCGGTTATTGGTGAAGAACTGCAGCGATTGGCGCTGCAGGTTGGCAAAGACCTGCGTGCGCAGCTCGTGCATGATGGTGTGCCCCACCCGCGCGGATAAAAAGGACTGGATAACGCCAATGGCTTGGGAGACCACGGTGATGGCCAGCATGCCGCCAACCAACCACAGAAGCAGTGCGGTGTCGTGGTTGGGAATGGCCTCATCCACGGTGCGGCGCACCAAGAAAGGCTGCACCACCGTCAGCCCAGAGGTCGCGATGATGAGCGCTACCACCACAAGCAGCGTGCCGCGGTGGGCTGCGAAAAGGCCGGCCACGCGGCGAAAGGCAATCGGGTGCTGGGCCAGCTGATCGACGTCCGCCGGGTCCTTCACCGCGGTGTGCATCGGCCGAGCCATGACCTAACCGCAGGAGACGATGGGCTGCGGGTCGTAGACCGTGGTGGTGGTTTCGCGCGAAATCTCGCGGCCGGAGAGGTCCTTAATAATGCGGGTATCCGAGGTAGTAAAGCCCGGCGCGCCTGACGACGGCGAGCAATCCTCACCCACCGACATACGGGTTGGCTGGGTAGTGGCCCAGCGACCGTTGTTGACAGACTCCACGTTGTAGGTCTTCACGCCCTTGAAGCGGACGGTGATCTTGCCGCCACCGAAGCTGGTCTCAATGCGGACCGGGGTGTTCGTGGTGTTCTTAAACTGCAGGTCGATAGCACCCTCGTACACGGTAGCCTCACGGCCCGCCGGGTAGCGTGAGATGTAGTATGAGTGCGGCGTGTGCGCCACATCTTCCATGCCAGCGAAGTAGGCAGCGTTGTACAACGTGGTGGCGAACTGCGAGATGCCGCCGCCCACTGCAGTACCGGAGTGGCCATCAATAATGATGCCGGATTCCACATAGCCCTGCGCAGTACCGCGCGGGCCGGTGTAGCCGTTAAGAGAGAAAGTCTCGCCCGGGCTGACAACAGCGCCGTTTACTTCCTCCGCCACGCGGCGGATGTTCTCACCCGAAGCGCCCGAAAAGCCACCGGTAGAAAACTCAGAAACAGTGTCGTTGAAGGTTGCCTTCTCCGCCATTTCCGTGGTGTACTCCGCCGGATCCGGCTTGTAGTCCGCATCCCAGGTGCGCTCGTCGCCCTTAACGCGCTTGTCGAAATCCTTCATGGTCTTCTCCCAGTCGATAATCGAGCCATCGACCGAAG
This sequence comes from Corynebacterium sp. HMSC06D04, assembly GCF_001807315.1. Classification (NCBI taxonomy): domain Bacteria; kingdom Bacillati; phylum Actinomycetota; class Actinomycetes; order Mycobacteriales; family Corynebacteriaceae; genus Corynebacterium; species Corynebacterium sp. HMSC06D04. The sequence continues at coordinate 84,024 of NZ_KV788554.1, read as the reverse complement.
GAGTCACGTTCATCTTGCTGCCGCTGAAGGAAATCTTGGCATTCTGGCCTGGCACCTGCGAGCCATCCATGTGCTCTTCAAACAACTGCTGCGCCTTCGGGGTATCCACCTTCAGTTCCAGCTTGCCGTCTTTTGCCTCGATGGAAACAAACTGCGCGATCTCATCCTTGCGCAGCGTGCCGGAGACATTGTTCTCACCGTTCAAGGTCAGCGGGTTATCCAAAGCCTTCGCGACGTCACCGGTGCGCATTGCTTCAATCGCGTCGTCGTTAATCGCCGGCTCCACAACAACAGGAGCCACCTCAACGCCGGCTGGGTCCAACCAGTTCTCCTTCACCGACTTCTTCAGATCCGCATCATCCACGGTCTGGCCAAGGACCGGCTTAGTTGCCTTCAGACCGCCGTTGTTTAGCTCCAGCATGCCGTCCTTCGGCTCGAAGGAAAGTTCCTTCTTTACCCGTTCCAAATTGCTGTCCAAAGCCGCTGCATCAACGTCCACGGTCACCGGGATTTCCTTGGTGGATTTCACGAAGCTGTACAGGCGGCTAAACGGATTATAGGAAGCATCAGGGATACCGTCCACGGCCTTTTGATAGTTCAAAAATAAGCCGGATTCATTCGGCACCAGCTGGGATGACTTTTCTCCAGAGGTGACCGAGACAGGCTTGGTCTCGACGTCGCCAAGCTCCCGCTCCAGCTTTTCAACCGCTGCGGTGCGCTCCATTCCGGAAATGTCGACGCCGCCAACCGACGTCGCGCGCGGGACCTTGCCCTGATTCGCAATTACATCCCACCCGTAGGCGATGCCTGCGATGAGGAGAAAGCCGACAATCACACCAAGTGTGATGCGCCAGCCTTTGCCAGTTTGCTTTCCTACTGCCTTTTTCACGCCTTAAAGACTATCGTTCAAGCTGAAACTTTCCTAGTAAGGTACTGATCAGCTCTTACTATTCGGGCAATTTTCCACCCGTAAGTCGTTGGGCGGAGGCTTGCAGCTGCGCATCGGTGAGCGTGCCGTCATCGAGTGCTGCTACCACCGCATCGACGGCCGCGGGGAATTCAGCATCCGTAGACCACAGTGGCATATCCGCGCCACTAGCCAGCGCAGCCACCACCGCCTGCGGGACGTTCATGGTGTCTGCGATAGAGGCCATGCCGCCGATGTCATCGGTGTAGATGGGCCCGCCATAGTGCAGCTGCTCGCGCGCAAGCTGGTATGCCGCGGGATTGATGGAGGCGGGGGTTTGCCCGTCGCCCAGCCCCGGCACAACGAGGTGCCCCATCATGAGTCCCGCCGCAGGAGCCGCCGGGATCGCCTCTTGGAAAGGCACAAACTCGTGACCGTAGAGCTCCTCCAGCGGCGGAGTTACAGCCTCGCCGAGATGGGTGTCGCCGGAAGCGCGGCCGTGACCTGGGAAGTGCTTGAACACAGCCTTTACTCCCGCCGATTCCAGGCCGCGAGCAAAAGCCGCGCCGTACTCGCCGGCCTGCTTGGGGTCGGTGGAAAAGGAACGGTCGCCTACTACTTCGAGTTCGCCACCATCGACGTCGAGAACCGGCGCGAAGTCCACGTTGATGCCGTGTTCTTTCAGCACGCGCCCGATCTCGGCACCCATCTGCTCGACTTCTTCTGGGCTATGCTCGGCGGCCATCTGCGCAGGTGCAGGATGCTCGCCGAGGATTTCGGAAAAGCGCTGTACACGCCCGCCTTCGAAATCAATGGAGACTTGGAAATCGCGGCCCACTGCCGCACGCAGGGCGTTAATGTCGCGTCCTGGCTCGCTGAGCAGGGCCGGGTCTGCCCAGCTGGGGATGAAGATTCCGCCGGCGCCGGCCTGTAGTTTGGCCAGCGCGTCGTCGTAGTTCACCGCGGGCGGCATGAGCACCGATGCGGCCAGCTGGCGGCGGTCCACGGGCACAGGCGCTTCCTCGCTGGGGGTTGTACTTGGTGCCGCGCTTGCCGACGCCGCACCAGGCGCCGAGCTCGACGCCGCGGGCTCCTGCGTGCTTTCCGGCTGCTCGCTATCGCAGGAAGCCAAGCAAAACCCAAGCCCAAGCGTGAGGACAGCGGCAGCCGCAGTGCGGGCCGAGAACATCGGGGACGGGGAAAGTTCCATGCCTTCCAGTGTGCACGATTTCCAGCGACATGCCCGCGTAGGGGGTTAGTATGGCATCCATGAGTAACGGTGAGACGATGTTGATTGCTTACGACGGCTCCACTCGGGCAGCCCGCGCGATGGAGCACGCAGCCCGCCTGCTGCGCCCGCGCCACGTCGAGATTTTGACGGCGTGGGAGCCGATGGCCCGTCAGGCAGCGCGTGCGGTCAGCCGTACTGGCATGCACCAGTCCACGGTGGCGCCGGAAGCGGTGGAAGATGATCCGGCCTATGAGGAAGCGCTGCGGATTTGTAGGCAAGGAGTCGAGGTTGCAGAAAACCTGGGCCTTTCCGGCCGCGCCCACTTGGTGGAGTCGGTGACCACGATTGCCTCCGCTATTGTCGACGCCGCGCAAGAACTCGACGTCGATATCATCGTCACCGGCACCCGCGCGCTCAGCGGCTTCCGCGGCTGGTGGACCAACTCCACGGCCGAGCACATCGTGCGTAACGCTGGCCTTCCGGTCTTTATTGTTCCGCCCGAGCTGGACGACGACGCGGAGGAAGAAGATAGCTAAATTTCTAGCAGGTAGCTGCTAGGATGTGGGTTTATGGCACTCGAGACGGACTCCCTCAACAAGCGCACCCTCGGCCCCGCCGTGGGCAGCACCGTCGTGGGCATCGCCCTCGGCGTCATCACCATCATCGGCATCGCGCAGTTTTCTAATGCTGATGCAGTTCCGTCGGACGGTGCAGTTTCCGCTTCTGATGCCGTAATGGGCGGCCCGGAGTACGGCTCTAGGAACTAATGAATGCGCAGTCCCGCTGGCGCATAGGCGGGCTTTTAGCTCTCGCTGTTTTTGTATTTACCCAGCCCTTTGGCTTGGTTGCGGCGGATACCAAGCACGATCTCACCGCTAACCCCCTGGGCTTTCTACGCGGGGCGACCAGCGCCTATACCGAGGTCTTTACGCTCGGCCAGTTACAGAACCAGGCTTATGGTTATCTTTTCCCGCAGGGCCCGTTTTTTCTTCTTACCTCGCCGCTGCCGGATTGGGTAGCTCAGCGCTTGTGGTGGTTGCTCGTCCTAGGCGTGGGCTTTTGGGGCTTCCACCGGCTGATTTATGCGTCTCTTCCTCCGCAGTTCAGAGACCTTAGGCGGGAGGGCCTTAGGCGGGAGTTTTCGCCCGTCTGGCCTTTTCTTGCGGCCCTGCTTTACGCGCTTTCGCCCCGCGCGCTGACTACGATAGGCGCAATTTCCTCGGAGACCTGGCCGGTCATGCTGGCGCCATGGGTCATCCTGCCTTTCTTGCGCCGGGAGCTAACGTGGCGCTGCGCCGCGGCAGCAGTTTTGCCGGTGGCAGCGATGGGCGCGGTCAATGCCACCGCTACCCTCGCTGCGTGTGTTCCGGCAGCGGTGGTGCTTTTGTACCGCCGGGCCTGGCGTCCCGGCCTTGTGTGGCTGGCTGGCTGCGCAGCGGTTTCTCTGTGGTGGATAGTGCCGCTTTTGGTGCTGGGGCGCTACGCCCCGCCGTTTACTGAGTTCATCGAGTCTTCCTATGTCACCACCCGCTGGCTAAACCTGCCGGAAATTCTCCGCGGCACCACCAGCTGGGCACCCTTCGTCGACACGGAGCGCGTAGCCGGATATGCACTGGCCACCCAGCCTTTCTTCGGGCTGGTCACCATGACGGTGGCAGCAATTGGCCTCTACGGCCTAGCACGACTGCCACGAGTCTGGCCGGTCATGGCCTGCGTGGGCATCGCTATCCTCGGCACCCACGCCGCCTGGTATCTCCACGCGCTCGACGGCCCGCTCGCCGCGCTAAGAAACCTCCACAAGTTCGATCCGCTCGTGCGCATCCCCCTGCTGCTCGGTTTCGCCGCGGCAACCTCCGCCCTGCCCCTGCCGCGGGTGCGGGACGAGTGGTTGCGGCCGGGGCGTCGCCAAGCGGTGGCGGTGCTGGTGGCCGCCATTGCTTGCGCGTCCTTCTCGCCCGCGTGGACTGGGCGCCTGCTTCCCAAGGGCGCCTACGAAAAGGTCCCGGAGTACTGGCACGAGGCTGCGGACTTCCTCAACACCCATGCCCAGGGCACGCGCACGCTGCTGTTCCCCGAGGCTTCTTTCGCACGCCAAAACTGGGGTTGGACACGCGATGAGCCGGCACAGCCGCTTCTCGACGTCCCGTGGGCCGTCCGCGACGCCATCCCCCTCGTCCCACCCGAGGCCATTCGCGGACTCGACGGCGTGGTGGCAGCCCTCCACGAAGATCCCGCCACCGGTAGCGCCGCGCTGCGCCGCCTCGGCATCGGTGCGGTGCTGCTGCGCCACGACTTAGCGTCTACAGAAGGCGCGAACGGCCGCGATGACTCCCCGCTGGCGGCCTGGCGCGATGCTTCCTCCTACGGCGGGCAGGTCCACTCCTTCGGCCCTGATGACGAGGTGGAGGTCATCATCCTCCCGCCTGCCGACGACGCCGTAGGCACACTGACCTCCGCCAATCCCGTCCGCGTGGCCGGCGGCGGGGAGTCCCTGGCCTTCCTGGATGCCCATGGTGACGGTTCGGCTCCTGCCTACGAGCTCGTCGATCGTGACGCCGACATCGTCACCGATACGCCCACGCTGACCGACCGCAACTACGGCACCCTCGACGGGCCCATCTCCGCGCCTTTGGCCGAGGGAGATCCCTCGACGGTGAACAACCGCCTGCGCGACTACCCCTCCGCCGGGCCGCTGACAAAGGTGGTTTCGCACGGCGGCACAGTCCGCGCTTCTTCCGCGGCTGCCGACGCCGATGCCTTCGGCGGCGCCAATCCCGCGCGCTCGCGCACCGCTGCTGTTGACGGCGAAAATTCCACCGCCTGGTGGCCCGCCCCCGGCGATACCGGCTGGCTGGAGCTAAACAAGGACCCGAATACGCCGGCGTGGCACGCGCCGGTGGTCAAGCTCATGGCCACTGCCCGCACCGAGGTCACCGTGCGCTCGGGAAGCGCGAAGGTCAAGGTTAAACTCAAGCCCTACCGCTCCCGCGAAGTGCGTGTGCCGGGTGGGGATACCCGCAGCATCCGCATCGATCTTTCCGAGCGCGTGGGCATCGCCAACGCGCAGGTCGTGGGCTCCCCCATCGAGCGCGTGGTCACCGTTCCGGCGACTTCCCCGGACGTCCACCAGTTCTTCTTCCAGCAGCTAGCCCAGGACACCCGTATCCTCATCCGTGACTTCACGGTGCCCCGCACCATGCGGTTGGAGCTGGACGCCCGCAAGCCCGTGCTTATCGACGGTGTGCGTTATAACCCCGGTGCGCACCTCACCCTCCGCTCCGGCACCCACCGCGTGCGCAGCACCGGCGGATGGATCAGCCTGCGCGAGGTGGGCTGGTCACCGGCCGCCGCCAGCAAACGAACCTCCGGCACCATCGAAGCCACGGGGCAGGACCGGCTGCTTATCACCGGCAATGCGTTTAACCCCGGCCTGCAGGGCCACCTCGATTCGGAGGCCGGCAGCATCGACCTCGCGCCGCGAGAGATCAACGCTTCCCTCCAGGCTTTTGTTATTCCCGCAGGCAGAAGCGGTAGCTTCCGCATGAGCTTTGCCGCGGCGCGTACCTATAAGACCGCGCTTGGCTTAGGCGGCGCGCTGGCCCTGCTGACCGTGGCCGGCTGCCTGCTTTCTCTTCGCCGCCGCCCCACCGCGCCGTGGCAGCCAGCCGATGGCCGCGGTGCCCACATTCTCGCTGCAGTATGCGGCCTGGGTACGCTCAGCCTGCTCGGCCTGCCCGCCGTACTCGCGGGTGTTGCTGCGTGGGTGGTGTTGAAATGGACGTCGCTAGGCGCTGCTCCTTTAGCCGCCGCCCTGACGGCGGCGGCCGGGACCATGCTTGCCCGCGCTCCGTGGGCCAGCGGCAGCTATGCCGGCGATTCGGTCCTCGTGACCTGCTTGTGCGCGGCCTCGCTAGCCTGCGTCCTGTGGCCCAGCCGCCGCGCGAACTGACCAACCAACCGCTTGCCGGGTTCTTCCACCACGGCGTAGCTAGCGGCCGAAACCAGCAGGCTGCCCGCCACCGTCACCGCGAAGACCACGCAGAAGTCCATGACCTTGCCCGAAAACAGCGGCACTCCCAGCAATGGAAAGACCACCGACAACACCGCAACGTGCCACAAAAACAGCGAGTAGGACCAACGCCCCAAAGCCTGCCCCCACTGGCTGCTCAGCAGCGAAGACTCCCGTGGGGCCAAAGCCACAGGCGCCATCACGCACACCGCAAAGACCGCGCCCACCATGATGCGTCGCGCGAACTCCCCTGGCTCCGGATGCGCCAAACCCCGCGGGCCAAACCACTCGCGGCTAGCCAGCCACAGGCAACCACACGCCACCAGCCACCACGCCCACCGCATCCGCGGCGCACGTTTTAGCCACCCTGGAAACTGCCCGCGCACAGTTTCTGCTTCAGCTAGCAGCATCCCGACTGCAAACCACGAGGCATACGCCGGCGGCCAAATCTGCGAATTCACGTCCCCCTTGGCGTAATCAGCCACGAAGGGAACAAAGCCCCAGCCCCAGCTCAGCACCGCCGCCACAGCAATGGCCCACACCCTGCGCCGCCGCGACCATCCGCGCATCACCGCCGCCAGCAGCGGCAGCACCAGATAAAACGCGAACTCCACACACAGCGACCACAGTTGCGTAAGCCCCGGCGCCAAACCGTCGACTACATAAATCTGCGTGCCCGTTAGGTTGCTGAATAGCTGGGTAGCGGTGGCGGAATGGGCGTCGGGAAGCAGTGCGAAGACCAGCACCACACACACCAGATACGCAGGCGCCAGGCGTCCCACGCGGGACCACGCATAATCCCGCGGGCTGTGCAGGCCGCGCCGGCGCCACAGCAGGAAAGCGCTCAGCGCAAAGAACACCGAAACGAAGTAATCGAAACGCTCCGCAATCCCCCAACCGGTGCCCGTTTGAAAGGAGACATGCGTGACCACAATTCCCAAAGCGGCGCAGCCTCGCATACCATCCAACTCAGAAATATGGCGGGGTAGGCTCTTTAAGGAAGAATGGGAAGCCACACTAATTTTCCTTCCTCCTCATAATGCACGGCGCACGTAAACTGATTGGAACTCTACTGTAATGAAGCGGCTGATTAACTGGAGCTCGCGGATGACGAAGGTGATCGTCGCGGCAATCATCTTTTTGCTCCTCGGTTCTGTGCTGCCGCCGTTGTACAACAATCAGGCCCGGCCGCTGCCAGATGATCTAAACTTCACCATCGACACCGCCCCTACCCAGGGCACGGCTCTTAACGTCAGCCGCGCTGTGCAACACAAGAAGCCAGCGGATGCCCACGGCAACCCTGACTGCGATGCCAAGGATGCGCCGCTTTATTGCTATGTAGAGGACCGGAACGTTTCGCTCAAACGCACCACCCGCACCTCGCCTACTGCCGACGACGCCGTGGCTTCCGCCGATTCCCTCCTCCAGGTCACCTCGAATGGCCAGACTATCGCGGAGATCAAGGAAAACTCACTGCTCAACCGCGAATCCGCTTATCCGGTAGCAGGGCCCAATAGCTCACAGCAGGTTGATATCGCCCCGCTGAATATCTCTGCGGCTGGCCGCGACTTTTCGCGCGATGGCATCAGCTACTTCTTCCCGGCTAAGGCGGAACAGCGCAGCTACCCGTATTTCGATCCGATGACGCAGACCACAGCGCCCATCGACTTCACCGGTACCGAAAAGCGCGAGACAATTCCGACCTACATCTTCCACCAGGAAATTGAGCCGGTTGCCTTGGCCTATTCGCTGGGCATCTTGCAGCAGCAAACCCCCGATGAGAAAGCCACACGCACGAGCCCAGAGAAGCTACAGCGCTCCGGCCCGGCGCAGGCGATGTTCGATGAGGAGTCGCTGCGCCGTTTCGGGCTGGACCCCACCGAGCACGTCAGCCTCGAGCCTTTCTACACGGTCACGCGTGACGTCTGGGTAGAACCAACCACCGGCACCATCGTCGATGCTCATGAGGACATAAAGATTTTCCTCGCCACCGACCAGGACCAGGCGAAGAAGATGGTTGCCGAGGACGACACTGTCGACCGCTCCCTCTTCCAGGCCAGCTTGAACTGGTCCGATGCCACCAAGAAGGAACGTTTGGACACGGTGCGCACGACCATCAACAACGTGAAGATTCTCAGCATCGTCGGCTGGTTAGGCAAGGTCATCGGCGTTATCTTGCTGGCCTATGCCGCCTTTATGTACATGCGCCGCCACCGTGCCGGCGCCTAAACCCGCGCGCCACAGGTCCGCGCGATGCAGGTCCGCGCGCTGGGGCCTAGGGCTGTGGGGCACCCTGCTCGTGGTGGCAGTGTGCTGGCCGTTTTTCCTGCCCGGCGAGATGGTGTGGCGCGATATGGTTCTACTCCACAACCCCGGTTTTACCGCCTCCAACTTTGGGCTGGGCTCGCTGCCCGCCCGTAATGCGCCCCAGGACGGCGCGCTGACTTTGCTGGGTGGTGATTGGTTCGCACGCGTGCTCGTCACCGCTTCCGCAAGTGCTAGCGCATACGTTGCCGCGAAGTGGGCCCGCACTTCGCTTTCCGCCGCCGCTGCGATGGCTTGTGCGGTGGCCAATCCTTTCATCGTCGAGCGCCTGCTCCTGGGGCACTGGTCCCTTGCAATTGCGGGATGGCTCGCGCCAGTTCTGGCATGGGCGTGCCTGCACAAGCGCGCGATTCCCGCGTGGCTGAGTCTGTGGGCAAGTTCCCTTACTCCCACCGGCGGCGTATTCGGCGTGCTAATCGCCCTTGTTACTGGCCGTTTCAAGCTCGCCGCGGGTGGCGTGGCGCTGTGCCTGCCGTGGCTGGTGCCGGCGATTACCAACAACGCAGTTCCCGGTCCGGCTGCCGCGCAGGTGGCTGCATTCGCGCCTCGCGCGGAAGCTGGCGTGGGCACCGTCGGCGCTCTCCTTGGTCTCGGCGGCATCTGGAGCGCCGACGCCGTTCCCGACTCCCGCCACCACGGCTTTGCGCTCGCAGGGCTAGTGGTTGCAGCTGTTGCGCTGCTCGGCGCCCGCCGCCTCGCCCCCGCTTGCCGACGCCCCCTGCTCCTCCTCGCCGCCGTAGGCCTCGGCAGCGCGCTTATTTCCTGGGCTTGCCCCGGCGCACTGGCGTGGCTGATTGAAACGGTCCCCGGCGCGGGCCTGCTTCGCGACGCCTCCAAGCTAACGCTACTTGCCCTACCCCTCTACGTCGCCGGTATCGGCGCCCTGCCTAACCTCCCCGCAGCCTTGGCGCTCCTCGCCTGCCTGCTTCAGGCTCCCGACACTCCACGCGAGCTAGCTGTCCTCACGCCACGCCCCAGCGGCATTGATCACCAGCTCGTCGAAGAGCTAGACGGCCGGCTAGCACTCTTCCCGCAACGCCCCTCCCTCGTCACTTTGTCCGACGGCACCACCGCAGTCGACCCGTATTCGAAGGCCGTGAACAAACTGGAATCCGGCGAACTGCGCGTCGACGGCGTTGTAGTCGACCAAGCCCAGCCCGCCTACCGCGCAGCGCTGCAAGCTTGGCAGGACCAGGACTTAGATAAGCTCGCCCAACTCGGCGTGGGCGCGGTGGTTGTTGACGGCCGCATCGTCGCCGAGCCGCCCGCCCCCGCGCCCAAGGTTCCGTGGGCTCTTACCGCCGCCTGGGTGGCCAGCCCGCTGGCCTGCTTAGTGCTCTGGCTGCTGGTCCGTCCAGGCCTTCTAGCTACCCGCCGTCGCACGAGCGGTCTGCGTTAGCAACTTCTCAAAAGCGCGCCCCGTCTTCTCCCAGGAGTAATGTGCTGCCAGCTCACGGGCATTCTCGCCCAACTGACGGCGTAAACTCGCATCCGCAACAAGCTCGCGGACTGCCCGCACAAACTCTTCCTCGGTATCGACCAGCACGCCAGTCTGGCCCGGGATGACGCTATCGCGCAGCCCGAAGGAATAGCCCACCGTCGGCACACCGTGCTGCGCGGCCTCCATCACTGCCAGCCCCCAGCCTTCTTTGCGCGAGGGCATGAGGTGGACGTCGGCAAGCGCAAGCAAAGCGTGCTTATAGTCCTCGGTAACCTGCCCGCGGAAGCGAACCCGCGAGGCCACTCCAATGCGCTCGGCGTACTCACGCAGCTGCGCTTCCCACCAGCCGGAACCGATGACGTCGAGGACCGCGCCAGGCATCTTTGCCACCGTGTCCATCGCATGTTCAATCTGCTTGTGCGGAACCAACCGCGAGAGCGTCACCAGATGGATGGCCGTCTCGCGTTGCAGGGTCGGCACATGTTCTGGCAGTAGGTCGACACCATTTTCGATGATGTGCGCGCCTTTAATTCCCAGCTCTTCCAAATCCTGCTTGGAAGCCTGCGAGACCGTCACATAAGGGCTGCTCCGATAAACCCTTGGCGCAACCTTCGACTCCAAGAACCACCCCAAACGTGCCAAGAGAGGGCCCGCAACCGGCCATTGTTCGCGATGGCAATGATGGGTGAGCAAAACAGTTGGCGCCTTCGAGACCAGTTTGGCGAAGAAAGGAATGCCGTTCTGGGTATCGACAATGACATCGATGTTCTTGGCGTCGCCAAGCCCCAAGCGCCCGGCCAAAATGGCTAGCCACGCGCGCGGATACACGCTGAACTTGGCACCGCCGCGAGAATATAAAACGCCTTCGCGATGCTCACGCTTTGCAGCATTCATGTGCCGCGCGGTGCGGAAGACCACCTCGTGGCCTTGCGCCGCCAGGTACTCCCCGACGCGCTCCAGATAGCGTTCCGAGCCACCGCCTTGAGGGTGGGTGGAATCACGCCAGCACAGTAAAAGAATCTTCATGTCGAACTACTAGCCTAGTGGGTTATGAAACAAACCCGTGCCTTGGCCACGCTCGCGCGTTCGTGGCGCCTGCTCCGTTCTTTCCGCTTTGAGCAGACTGCGCCGGATATTTTTTACGGCGGTCTGGCCGAAGACACCGCACTGCTTATCGACGCCCTCTGCCACGACGCCGGCACCCAACTCACCGGCGCGCGCGTTCTCGACGTCGGCGGCGGCCCGGGCTATTTCGCAGAGGCCTTCGCCCGCCGCGGGGCACAGTATTTCGGCGTGGAACCGGACGCCGGGGAAATGTCCGCGGCGGGAATTGCCCTGGCGAGCGCCGTGCGCGGTGATGGCACGCAGCTACCCTTCGCTGCAGATACCTTCGACATCACATACTCCTCCAACGTGGCCGAACATATCCCGCATCCATGGGATATGGGAGAAGAAATGCTGCGCGTGTCCAAGCCCGGCGGATTGGTTGTGCTCAGCTACACCGTGTGGCTGGGCCCCTTCGGCGGGCACGAGACCGGCCTCTGGGAGCACTACGTCGGCGGCGCCTTCGCCCGCGATCGCTATACCCGCCGCCACGGCCACCCGCCGAAGAACGTCTTCGGCACTTCGCTGTTCGCGGTCTCTGCCCGCGAGGGCCTTAAGTGGGCGGAAGCTATCACCAGCAGTGGCGCCGCACTTGGCGGCGCCACTGTGGATGGTCCGACGCTAGTAGCGACGTTCCCGCGCTACCACCCCAGCTGGGCGTGGTGGGTAACGCGGGTGCCCGTCCTGCGCGAGTTCCTTACCTCAAACCTTGTCCTCGTGCTACGCCGTTGAGCCCGATTCCCCGCAAAATGTATCCAATTCAAACGTTCGGGAACATTGTTTCCGAACACGGTCGTCGTGGGTAACAATAGCTACAGCTGCATTAGCTTTATCCAAGGATGCAGTTGGCTGATCCGCGAAAATTGGGTTGCGCCCGTTAGCGTGGTGTACGAGTTTGTTTCACCGCCATTCTTTTTATCGCGGCTCAATCGACTTCTGTCCTTTTAGGCCTTTTGTTTGACCTACCATTTGCCCGAAATAACACAAAGGGTCTGGCTCCGATGCATGATCGGAGCCAGACCCTAGATGCCCAAACAGCCTGAATTCAGTTACTCAAGCTGTCCAGAAGTCGGCCTCTTCAGCAATCAGCTAACTGCTTTAGACTTAGCCAACCGTGGAAAGTAAGAAGATTAGGCGTTTTCCACGCGGGACTTCAAAGCATTGAACTCGTCCCACACCTCGGAAGGAACGCGGGAGCCCAGGAAGTGCAGCCACTCGGTATTGTCTTCCATGTCTCCAGCCCATTCGGAAGCGTTGACGGCCAGCGCCTCGCGAACATCTTCGATATCGAAGTCCAGGCCCTCGATGTCGATGTCCTCAGCGCGAGCGGTGTGGCCGACGACGGTCTCGACAGCCTCAGCCTTGCCCTCGATGCGATCGACAATCCATTTCAGAACGCGGGAGTTCTCACCGAAGCCCGGCCACAGGAAGCGGCCATCTTCGCCACGGCGGAACCAGTTGACCAGGAAGATGGACGGCATACGCTCGCCGCCCTTTTCACCCATGTCAATCCAGTGCTGCAGGTAGTCGCCAGCGTTGTAGCCGATAAACGGCAGCATAGCCATTGGGTCGTGGCGCAGTGCGCCGACCTTACCCTCCGCAGCTGCAGTCTGGCCAGAAGCCAGCAGGGAGCCGATCATGGTGCCGTGGTTCCAGCTGAATGCCTGAGTAACCAGCGGGACAGTATCCGCGCGGCGGCCGCCGAACAGGATGGCATCAATCTTGACGCCCTTCCAGTCATCGAACTCCGGTGCAGCGGTTGGGCACTGGGTAATCGGAACGCAGTAGCGAGAGTTCGGGTGTGCCGCATTGGTGGTGGACTCAGGGGTCCAGTCATTGCCAAGCCAGTCGATGAGGTGGGCTGGAGCCTCGCCCATGTCCTCCCACCAGACATCGCCGTCGTCGGTAAGCGCAACGTTGGTGAACAGGGTGTTGCCCGGCTCCATGGTCTTCATGGCAATCGGGTTGGAATCGTAGTTGGTGCCCGGCGCAACGCCGAAGAAGCCGTTCTCCGGGTTGACGGCGTACAGGCCGTCCTCGCGCAGGTGCATCCAAGCAATGTCGTCACCGACAACCTCTGCGGACCAGCCCGGGATGGTCGGGGTAATCATCGCGAGGTTGGTCTTGCCACAAGCAGACGGGAAAGCCGCCGCAACGTGGTAGTTCTTGCCCTCTGGGTTCGTCAGCTTCAGGATGAGCATGTGCTCAGCCATCCAGCCCTCTTCTTTGGCCATAACAGAAGCGATGCGCAGCGCGTAGCACTTCTTGGCCAAGATGGCGTTTCCGCCGTAACCGGAACCATAGGACCAGATTTCCTTGGTCTCTGGGAACTGGGTGATGTACTTGGTCTCGTTGCACGGCCAAGCCACATCCTCCTGGCCCTCCTCCAAAGGAGCGCCGACAGAGTGCAGAGCGTGCACGAAGTCGCCGTCCGCACCGATCTTCTCCAGTGCCTGTGCTCCCATGCGGGTCATGATGCGCATGGACAAAACGACGTACTCGGAGTCAGTCAGCTGCACACCCAGCTTTGGCTCTGGGTCGCTGATTGGCCCCATGCAGAAAGGAACGACGTACATGGTGCGGCCCTTCATGGAGCCGCGGAATGCCTCTGCCATCTCCTCCTTCATCGCCGCTGGCGGTGCCCAGTTGTTCGTAGGGCCCGCATCTTCCTCAGACTCAGTGCAGATGAAAGTGCGGGACTCTACACGCGCGACGTCGGAAGGGTTAGAGCGAGCCAAGTAGGAGTTCGGGCGCTTTTCCTCGTTCAGCTTGATGAGCGTGCCCTTTTCGACGAGCTCGCCTGCCAGACGATCTGCTTCTTCCTGGGAGCCGTCTACGAAGACCACGCGCTCCGGTTGGAAGAGTTCAACACTTTCGCTAATCCAAGAAATGAGCTTTTCGTTGCTCGTTGGCAACTCGCCGACGAGGCCTTTAATGGTGGCGGTCATCTAAGAATCTCCTAGTGGTCCGGTTCGTGAGGATTTTTACCGCCGAGGAACATCTACCGGGTTCTTGGCCGGAGCACACGTCCCCCACGGGTCTTTCACCACAAGATTAACCCCACGTCGCCGCGAATTAGGGTCAAAATTAGGCATTCAAAGCCAATATGGTTATAACCATGCCGTTCACCACAACTTAACCAAGCGTATGCCGTTGTGACATACAGCATACAGCCCCTCACTCCACCCCAATACGGGGCTGAAATGTTCAGAAGTGGGCGCAGCTTTGTCTGGAATAATCCACCCCCTCGAGACTCAACCCGGTTATATCCACCGCGTAAAGTTCCCTCCACCACCCAGCGAAAAGCGGCGCGGCACTTTGTTAGAGGCATAAGCACAGGGAACAATAAAGAGCAATGAATACTGCAGATAATCCTCAAAACTCCCCAGCCGGCGAAATGCCTCACGGCCGCCCGCTGCAGACCGACTTCAACGCTGAATTCGGCAACGACCTCGATTACCCACGCCTCGGCAACGTCACCTTCCGTCGCGGCACACTCACGGACAACCAGAATGCCCTCTTCGAAGAGCACTGGCCACGCCTAGGAGCAATGCTTGCCGACGAACGCCTCGACATCGATTCCTGGTTCGGCCGCACCGGCGCCAAGACCATCGTCGAAATCGGGTCCGGCACCGGCACTTCCACCGCCGCTATGGCACCGCTCGAGCAGGACACCAACATCATCGCCGTCGAGCTCTACAAGCCGGGCCTAGCCAAGCTCCTAGGCTCTGTCGTTCGCAACGACATCGACAACATCCGCATGATCCGCGGCGACGGCATCGAGGTGATGGTCCGCATGTTTGCGCCAGAATCCTTGGACGGCATCCGTGTCTTCTTCCCTGACCCATGGCCGAAGGCCCGCCACCACAAGCGCCGCATCATCCAATCCGGCACCCTCAACCTTTTTGCCTCCCGCCTGAAAAAGGGCGGTGTTCTGCACGTCGCTACTGACCACGCAGGTTACGCCGAGTGGATAAACGAGCTTGTCGACGTCGAGCCCGCCCTCCGCTACAAAGGCTGGCCATGGCCCGAGTGCCCGCAGCTGACTGATCGCCAGCTCATCACCAAGTTCGAGGGCAAGGGCCTCGACAAAGACCACGTCATCACCGAGTACCTGTGGGAGAAAATCTAATGCAAGGTTCCTACCTACTCATCTGGGACGCCCCCAACATGGACATGGGGCTAGGCGCGATCCTCGGTGGCCGCCCAACTGCAGCGCACCGCCCACGTTTTGATGCCATCGGCCGCTGGCTCGTCGATATCGCTCTGCAGAACGACGCCCAGCCAGAAGCTGCCGTCTTCACCAACGTCACCCCCGGCGGCGCTGACGTCATCCGCCCGTGGGTCGAGGCGATCCGTAACGTCGGCTTCGCAGTCTTTGCCAAGCCGAAGCTGCACGAGGACGACGATGTCGATCCAGACATGGTGGATTACATCCAGGCCAACCGCGACAAACTCGAAGGCGTCATCGTCGCCTCCGCCGACGGCCAGAATTTCCAGTCCCTCCTCGAAGAAATCGCAGCCGAGGGCAAGCCCGTCTGCGTTCTCGGCTTCCACGAGCATGCCTCTTGGGCCGTGACACACGATGACATCGAATTCGTCGACCTCGAGGACATCGAAGGCGTCTTCCGCGAGCCACTGCCGCGCATCAACCTCGACAACCTGCCAGAAGGCGGCGCCTGGTTGCAACCCTTCCGCCCGCTCACCGCCCTACTCAAGCAGCGTTAGGAGGACCATGTTCTACGCTTGGGGCCGCTTTTCCTATGCGCATCGCAAAGTCGTCCCGCTCGTCATTGTTGGCATCATCCTGCTGCTTTTCATCGGCTTCGGTACTCGCTTAGGCGAGCGCATGAGCCAGGAAGGCTGGGAGGATCCCGGCGCGGCGTCGACAAGCGCAGCCCGCATCGAACAGGAAACCTTCGGGCGCGATAACTCCGGCGACGTCATCCTGCTGTTTTCTGATCCCGATCAGAACTTTGCCGCAGCAAAGGACCACCTCGCAACGCTAAAAGAACAGCACCCGCAGGAAATCGATGGCATCACCAGCTACTTTGATACCAAGAACCCAAACTTGGTCAATCGTGACCACAGCACTGCCTTTGCCGCTATCAGTCTCAAAGGCGACGGCGAACAGACGCTGAAGGACTTCCGCGCGATTGAAAGCGACCTCACCGCCACCGACATCCCAGTCAAAGTCGCTGGCGCTACTGCCGTCGCTGACAGCCTCGATGAGGGCATGGCGCACGACATCTCCCGCGCTGAAAAAGCAGCCCTTCCTTTGGTTGGTCTCCTACTGCTGATTGTCTTCGGCTCGGTTGTCGCTGCCTGCATGCCGCTTGTTGTAGGTGGCCTTTCTATCTTGGGCTCGCTGGGTATTTTGTCTGTGCTCGCTGGCTTCCAGCAGGTCAACGTCTTTGCCCAGGCCGTCGTAACGCTGCTCGGTTTGGGCCTTGCTATCGACTACGGCTTGTTCATGGTCTCTCGCTTCCGCGAGGAGCTGGATAAAGGCCGCTCGACCCCCGATGCCGTTGCCACCACTACCGCCACAGCCGGCCAAACCGTGGTCTTTTCCGCGGGCATGGTGACCGTGGCGTTGTCTGGTCTTTTCCTATTCCCGCAGGCCTTCCTGAAGTCCGTGGCTTATGGCTCGATTTCTGCAGTAGGCCTAGCAGCGCTGTTGTCTGTGACCGTCTTGCCGGCGCTTTTCGGCCTGCTGGGCAAGCGCATCGACAAGTTCTCCGTGCGCAAGACTTCTCGAAAAGCCCGCCGTTTAGAAGACACAGTGTGGTACAAGCTTCCTCGTTGGGCCATGCGCCATGCCAAGCTCATGACCGTGGCCATCTGCGGCCTGCTCATTGCCCTTACCTTGCCGGTTCTTGGCGTTAAGTTCGGTGGCATCAACGAGACCTACCTGCCGCCTCAACATGAAACCCGCATGGCTCAGGACGAGTTCAACGAGCAGTTCCCGTCCTTCCGCACTGAGCCGGTAAAGCTAGTGGTAACTAACGCCACCAATCAGCAGCTTGTCGACGTCGTCATGCAAGTACGCCAGCTCGAAGGCCTCACCAAGCCGATGGGCCCTGTTACTCCAACGAAGGACGGCACCACCGTCCTTGCTGCGGGTATCAAGGATCGTGATGACTACGCCCGTATCGTCCACGAACTCGAGCAGGTGGAAGCACCGGAGGGCGTTGAGCTCTATGTGGGAGGCACTCCGGCCATGGAGGTTGAGTCTTTGGATGCCCTCTTCCACAAGCTGCCGTGGATGGCACTCTACGTCGTCCTGGCAACATTCGTGCTGATGTCTCTAGTTTTCGGCTCTTTCATCTTGCCGATTAAGGCCATTTTGATGACGCTGCTCTCCCTCGGCGCAACGCTCGGCATTTTGACCCTGATGTTCGTCGACGGCTTGGGAGCGAGCGCTTTGAGCTTTACTGCCGGCCCGCTGATGAGTCCAATTCTGGTGCTTATCATTGCCATCGTCTTCGGTCTTTCCACCGATTACGAGGTCTTTCTAGTCTCCCGCATGGTGGAGGCAAGGCGTCGTACGGACGGTGCCGATACAGATGAAGCCATCGCCATCGGCACTGCGCACACCGGTGGCATTATTACGGCTGCGGCTCTCATCATGATTGTAGTGGCAGGCGCTTTCGGCTTTTCCGACATCGTGATGATGAAATACATCGCTTTCGGCATGATTTTTGCACTGCTTATCGACGCCACCATCGTCCGCATGCTGCTCGTCCCCGCCGTCATGCACTTGCTGCGGGAAGACAACTGGTGGGCGCCCCGCTTCATCCATCGCGCTTACGACAAGTTGGGTCACGGCCGCGAACCCGCCCCAGCTTCCAGCCAGCCAGCTTCGGTCTCTGCACCGTCTGCTGCCCAACCAACCGCTGCCGCGATGCCATCTAAAGACGAGGACGAAGGCCCCGAGCGCAGTGGCCGTTCCCTCGCGGAAGACTCTTCCCTCATCCCATTCAGCGAGCTCATGCAGCGCCTCCAAGCCGATAAGCGCACGGGAGAGCGATGAAGAAGAACTGGTTAACCTGGATTGTTTCGCTGCTCATCCTGATCGCACTCGGATGGTTCTTTCGTGGCCACCTGAGTTTTATCGCCGAGGGCCTAACACGCCTTCGGCATGCGGAGCCGCTACCAGTCGTGCTGGTTGTACTCTTCGCATTCGGGTCTATTGCCGGCATGGCAGAGGTCATGCGTCTGCTCATCAAGGCCGGCAAGATTGAGGTCCCGCTGCGGGAAACTTATGCAATTACGCTGGCCTCCAATTCCTGGTCCACCACCCTTCCCGCAGGACCGGCCTTCGCTGCGATCCTGACATTCCAGGTACAGCGCGGGTGGGGCGCATCGGTGGCATTGTGCAGCTATTTCCTGTTCCTGTCATCGATCATTTCCTCGATGTTCCTGGCTCTCATCGGCGTCGCCGGTGTGTTTTTCTTGAACGCGGATATGGCATTGGGGTCGTTGCTGACCACCATCGTCCTGATGCTGGCGGCAATGGGCGCTATCTTCTGGATTACATCCCACCCGGCAACCATTCAGCGCTGGCTAAACCACCAGCGAGTTCTCAAGGGTGCGAAGCTAGCGCGCGTCCGCAAGGAAGTAAACAACCTTGACGAGGTGCACTTGAGCCGCGGCCCGTTTGCGGTCATTTGTATCTCCTCGCTCTTGCACCGCCTGTGCGACATGCTCGCTTTGTGGGCCAGCGTGTGGGCCATTACTGGAGAAATTCCTTGGCTACGCGCTGCTGAAGACCACACAACGATGGCCGGCATCGCCCTCGCTTTCCTCGCCGCAAAGCTGGCGGGCTCGGCGCAGGTTACGCCGGGCGGTCTTGGAACGGTGGAGGCCGCCCTCATTGCGCCGCTGGTGGCTACGGGCCTGACTGCCGCACATGCCACCTCCGCAGCGATTATCTACCGCCTTATTTCCTTTGCTCTGGTCACTATCATTGGCTGGGTCATCTACTTTGTGCATTACGCCAGCAAGGGGCTGACCTACCAAGCGCTGAATCGAAAGGACACTTAAACACTCATGCGCACAGCACCGATTATCGACATCATCGCCCTCGCCATCTTCGCAGTTCTCGCCCGCATTGCGCATGGAGGGCTCTCCTTCAGTAGCTGGGTTGATGCATTCTGGCCGTGGACCGTCGGCGCTCTTCTCGGATGGGTTATCATCCTCGCTGCAAAAATCGGTGGTCGTTGGAAGGAAGGCCTCGTAGTTTGGCTTTCTGCTGTAATTGGCGGAATGGCTCTATGGATGCTGGTGAACGGCCGCCTTCCGCACTACAGCTTCCTTATCGTTGCAACCACGATGTCGGCACTGTTCTTCTTCGGCTGGCGCGGTATCGCCGCACTCGCTTCCCGCCGCCACTAGTTCCAGTTGCGGGGCCACCCCACGCCGTTTATGGTTTGGGCATGAAGTTGGGGGACTTACTCGGGGTACTTGCGCGCGGTATGCACGTGGTCTCGTTATGTGCGGGCCACAACCGCAGCGAGTTGGTGGCGATGGGCGCCACCGAGTCTTTTGCGCAGTCCTTGTTGTCCTTGCATGAAATCTATTTTGGAAAGACTGCTTTCAGCGCCATGCAGCGCGCAGCGCGAAATACTTCGCACTCTTTGGAATCGCTGCGAGAGATTGAAAAGTACGTCGGCCGCGTTAGGGATAAGCGCAAAGCTTGGCGCCTACGAGAAGAACTGTGTGCCACCAGGGAGCGCGATATTGCCAAGGTGGCTGTCGCCCGCCTGAAAGAGCTAAGGAAGCCACCGCAGGTTGCCCGCGGGGTAAAGGTGCTACGGCGCGATAATGGCCCGCACAGTCTCGTCATTACTGACTCCCCGCGCGCTATTGCTGATTTATTCGGCACCATCAAAGCCACTGCTAAAGACCCCACTGCCGCCGCAACTGCGGCTGAAGAAGCTGCAGCCGGCCTCGACTTGCTCGGAGCAGTCCGCCAAGTATTTAGCGGCGCTGGCTCCAGCTCGCCACAGCTGCATGCGCACGTGATTGTGCGCTTGGAACAGCTAGATAAAATCGCCCGCGGTGACGGCGACGATATCCAGCTTCTGGCCACAGATGGCGGAACGCTAAGCGGCGCAGAGTTCATCCAGAAGCGTTTCGCAGACATCGGCTTCGTTACCCTCGTTCATCCAGAAATTGGCCCGGTTAACTTGTACCGCACGCGGCGTTTTGCGTCGGCAAAACAGCGCACCATGTTGGCGGCTGAGCATCCCACCTGCGCATGGCTGGGCTGCCGGCGCCCAGCCAACGAATGCCAATTCCATCACCTGGATAGATGGGAAGACGGCGGAATGACAAACATCGACAATTTGGTTCCGTTATGCCACTACCACAACGCCATCAACGATGATTCACCCGATAAACCCACCGGCCGCGGAAGAATGGCCCGCTTGAGAGGTCGAATATGTTGGTTGCCTCCCGGCGGTGGCAGACCAGTCGTAGTTCCCAGCCCTGCAATATAAACCCCGCTATACAAAAAGAGTCTTCCCACAAGTTGCCCTGTGGGAAGACTGCTTTCGGCTGCCAGAAAGGCTTCTGGCAAAAGTTCTTAGCTGGACATTGCTGCGCCATAGTTGAAAATCATAACGACGTAGTTGATGATTTCACCGACAATATCGAGTGCGCTAGACAGCAACATTTACTTTCTCCTTCATTTCTGAGGTCGTTTCATCCACCTTTATCGTCCGCTCCCCTTTAGGGCGTTACATCGGCGCGATGGTGTGCTTCTTAGGCAAGTCACTTTCGGTCTTCGTGGCCAGCTGTCGCAAAGCCTGACGCAAAGCCAAACGCGACTGGCTCGGCTCCACCATTGCATCCAAGTAGCCGCGCTCTGCAGCGACATAAGGAGCGGTCATGGTCTCGTCGTAGAAGTCCATAAACATCTTCTTCGTCATTGCACGCTGCTCCGGGGTCTCTGCAGCTTCGAGCTGCTTGCCTGCAATCATCACGACTGCGGCCGCAGAGCCCATCACAGCGATCTGCGCAGTCGGCCAGGCCAGGTTAATATCACCGGTCAGGTTCTTTGAACCCATAACCGCATAAGCGCCGCCATAAGCCTTTCGCACAATCAGCGATACCTTAGGCACCGTTGCCTCCACCACCGCGAATGCGAACTTAGCGCCGCGGTGGATGAGCCCCGCCTTTTCCTGCTCAACGCCCGGCAGGTAGCCCGGAGTATCAACGACGAAGACGAGCGGAATGTTATAAGCATCGCAAATACGGATAAAGCGCGCGCCCTTATCCGCAGCATCGGCATCGATACAACCGGCCAGATGCATCGGGTTATTGGCAACAAAACCGACAGCCTTGCCATCAATTCGGCCAAAGGCGGTAATCATGTTCGGCGCGTAGTTTTCTTGTAGCTCGATGATTTCTTCGTCATCACCTAGCTGCGCCAAAAGCTCCAACATGTCATAGCCCGCGTTCGTGTCGTCAGGCATGAACTCATTGAGCTCTGGATCTTCGAGCTCCGAATCCTCGGGAGCTGCAAACTCCGGCGCCTCATCGAAACAAGTCAGCGGCAGATGGTCCAGCAAGTCTCGTACCAAATCGAAAGCATCGTCTTCCGAGGCAACCACAGCGCTAACGTTTCCGTTTAGCTCCTGCTGGCGCGCAGAACCAAGGTCATGGGAAGTAATCTCCTCACCCGTGACCTCCTTGATGACGTTAGGGCCGGTCACATACATCTCGGCCTCACCATCGACTGCGATAACGAAGTCAGTAGTAACCGGGGCGTACACAGCACCGCCAGCAGACTTACCCATCATGATGGAAATCTGCGGGCTACGACCACTAAGTGGCAGCTGGCGACGCGCAATTTCCGAATACATCGCCAGCGAAGTCACCGCATCCTGAATACGCGCGCCGCCGGAGTCCTGAATACCGATTACTGGGCAGCCGATCTTGATGGCCATGTCCATAATCTCGGTAACCTTCTTACCGAAGATAACGCCAACCGAGCCGCCATAAACCGTCTTATCGTGCGCATAGATGCACACTGGGCGGCCATTCACGCGGCCATAACCGGTGACAACGCCGTCCGAGTAAATCGCGTCCGGGTCACCCGGGGTCTTTGCCAAGGCACCCGTTTCAACGAAAGAACCTTCGTCGAGCAGCGCATTAATACGCTGACGCGGGGTTGAGCGGCCGGCGTCATCGCGGCGCTTGCGGGAGCGCTCGCTGCCTGGGTCCTGCGCGCGCTCCAAGCGCTGGCGCAGGTCTTCCAGCTTATGAGCAGTAGTAGTCACTACCGAATCTTCTCCTCGATCCAATCATTCATGTGCTTGCCCACGATACCGATAGCCGGCTCATCAGGAACTGCTAGGTGATCGCCCTGCAGCTGCACGATTTCCAGATCCTCAACGATAGCGCCCCAGCCACCATCCGGGTCAATCTCGGCATACCGCGGTTCGAGTTCAATGGCACCTTCATGCATGCGCTCCGAGCGGAACAAAATCACCGGGACGTCAACATCAGCCCAACGCTGCATATCCAACTTGCCCAGAATCTGATTGTCCACGAAGGACGCGCGCTGATGCTCCAAGACACCAGCAGCCAAGCCGTGCTCAGATGCATCGGTGTTAGACAGGAACTCTGCGAGCATGGTCATCAAGGCATCCTCGCCCATGGTCTCGAGCATCTCGTATGGCGGCTCGAAGTCTAGGCCATAAGTTTTCTTTGCGAAGGCAGCGTAACGAGCCCACCGCGCCTTAGTCTCCTCGAGAGTATCCGGAGCAGGATCTGAAGGCTGAGTGGTATCGAGCAACGCGATGAAAGCAACCTCTGCGCTTTCCTCACCGCGCTTTGTGCGGTCCGCTAGCTGGTAGGCAACCTCATAGGCTAAAGCACCACCGAAGGACCAGCCGCCGAGAACTACCTTGCGGCCGCGGGCGTACTTGATGATGTCATCGATATAGGCAGTAGCGCGCTCCTCCAAAGAGCCTTCGATCCTTTCGACGCCGTAGACTGCGACATCACTTGGCAGACGACGCGCCAGTGGTTGGTAGACAACCGTCGTTCCGCCGGCAGGGTGGAACATAAAGACAGCGGGTCCCTCGGCTTCGCGGAGAACGCGGATGTTGCCTTCGACTTCGGTCTCCAGCCCCTCGCGAACAAGGTCCGCCAAAGGTTCGAGGGTCTCGGCATCGAGGACTTGCTGAGTTGTGACTTCAATGCCAGCACGCTCGCTCAGGCGCTGCGCGATATCCGCCGCTACAGATTCATCAATCTGCGGAAGCTGAGAGGTCACGCCCGCTGCTGCCTTGCCGGTAAAGGTTGCCCAGGTGCCAAAGACCATGCGCTCAGAGGCATCACGAGGGGCAACACCCACGCCTTCAGCGCTGTTTTCTGCATCGTGCTTGTCGACGCCGTCCTTTTCAGCGTCGGCTTCTACAGCGCCAACCTCCGCAGCGCTGGTCTCGGCAGCACCAGCAACAGACTTACCGGCGACGGCATCCTCGACCATGGTGATGACATCGGCGAGAGAGGCGTCGCGAAGCGCTTGCACCTGCATCGGTGGAATCTGGAAGTCATTTTCCACGCGATTCTTAATACGCATGCCCATCAACGAGTCCAGGCCTAGGTCGATCAGCGGCAACTCACGCGGCAGGTCAGAAACGTCGTAGCCCATTGACTCAGAGACGATCAGCGAAAGCCGCTCCTCCACCGTCTCCTTCGATGGGTCCCAACGCACAGCTTCTACGTCGCTGACGTCAGTAAAGGATGCCGGTGCACTCGGTGCGGCAGGTTCGGCAATCGCAGCCACACCCGGAATGCCGGTTTCAGCCAAGTTCAATGCGGAAGCGAAACCCTCTGCAACCAGCTGCGTAGCCGGACCGTTCACAAAGTAAACCGCAATCGACAGGCCGCCCAATGACTTCGACACCACAGTGGTTACCTCACCCTGCGGTGGCAAGTCACCGTGCTCCTCCGAAGCCACAATCTGTGCCCCCGGAGTAACCGCCTCAGCAGCAGCCTCCAAAATTGCCAGAGCAGAAGGAGCTTGGTCTGCATTCGTCGAGAACGCAACCTTGCCCTCCGGCAGGTTAACCCGCGCACCTGGCAAACCAGAGATGCCAGAAGAAGGACGGGCATTCGTCCAGAAGCGCTGGCGCTTGAACTGGGTGTGAGGGGCGTCGACAAGCGCGCCCGAACCAAAGACCGCCGTGTAGTCTACCGGTGCGCCAGCCACATACAGCTTCGCCAGAAGGTCCAACAAAGACTCCGTCGGATCGACCTTCCGCTTCAAGCTAAACAGCAACTGCGCATCAGACTTACCAACCGCAAAAGCAGTCGACATTAGCCCCATCAACGCAATCGGGTTCGGTGATATTTCCACAATCTGCGTATGTCCAGAGGCAAAAGCGGCTTCCGTAGCATCCTGCAGCATGACCGGCTGGCGAGTCATACGAATCCAGTAATCCTCATCGTGGACAAGGGCACCTGGGCGGTAGATTTCACCGCGATCAACAGAGCTGTACAGCGTCGTGTGCAGCGGCCGTGGTTCGATACCAGCGATATCTGCATACAACTCGCCCAGAATTGGGTCCACAGCCGAGGTATGTCCTGCACCTTTCACGTTAAGAGCGCGTGCGAACTTTCCTTCTGCATCCAGCTTTTCCACCAAAGCGAGGACCTCAGGGCGCGGACCGCCAACAGTTGTCATACCAGGGCCGGTGTAGACGGCAGGTTCAATGTTGCCGTCCAGAGCTTCGATTTCAGCAGCAGTAAGCTCGACAACAGCCATTGCGCCTTGTTCTTCCTCACCGAGCGAGTTTTCACCTTCGCCCATCAAGCGGGAACGGTGAGCGGCGATAAGCATGGCGTCTTCTGCAGTGATACCGCCGGAAGCGTAGGCAGCGGCGATTTCGCCCATGGACATACCGATAACACCCGCCGGACGAACGCCGAAGGATGCAAGAAGGTCCGTCAAAGCAATCTGGATTGCGGTAATCGCTACCTGGGCGGTTTCAGTGTTATAGGTTTGGGCGTCGTCGGCAACGATGTCAAGGATGGACCACCCGGACTCGAATTCGACGATTCGGTCGAGTTCTTCCAAGCGTTCCTTAAACGCTGGAGAAATCTCGAGCACATCCTTAACCATCTTGCGGTGCTGGGAACCGAAGCCGGAGTAGATAAAGACAGGGCCTGGTACAGACGGGGAATCTGCAGAGGCGATTCCCATGGAGACCTTGCCGTCGGCTACCTGACGCAAACGCTTGACGACGTCTTCTTCACTGACGCCCGTCACCACTGCACGGGAGCGTGCATGGTTTCGGCGCGCAAGCGTGCGCGCGAGAGAAAGCAGGTCAGGATGTTCTTGCTCGATGTAGTCAGCGATCTGGCCTGCAGCAGCCGCGCGACGGGATGGCAGAAGACCGGAAATCGGCAGGGAGACTGGAGCGCCCTCGTCGATGTTGACCTGCGCTGCGGTCTCGGCAGTCAGGCCGCGGTAGTCGGTGAGGACGACGTGCGCGTTGGTTCCACCGAAGCCGAAGCCTGAGACACCGGCGACCTTCTGGCCCGAGTATTCCGGCCACTCGCGGGGATCCTCAACGACTTCGAGGTGCTCGTTGTCGAAATCGATGTAGCGGTTTGGGGCGGAGAAATTGATGCTTGGCGGGATGACACCGTGGCGCATCGACTCGATGACCTTAATGAGGCCAACTACGCCAGCAGCGGATTCAGAGTGACCGATGTTCGACTTCGCAGAACCGAGAAGCATCGGCGCTGCCGTTTCGCGCCCGGAACCGAGAACACGGCCAAGGGCGGTGGCCTCGATTGGGTCTCCGAGGATGGTGCCGGTGCCGTGGGCTTCGACGTAGTCGACTAGCTGCGGGTCAATACCAGCGTCGGCGTAGGCGCGCTCAAGGACGTCAACCTGCGCGTCTGGGTTCGGGGCGGTTAGTCCGTTGGAGTGGCCGTCGGAGTTAACGGCAGTGCCCTTGATGACGGCGAGGATGTTATCACCATCGCGCTCGGCATCGGCGAGACGCTTGAGCACCAAAACGCCGGCGGCATCAGAGCGGACGATACCGTCGGCGTCGTCGGAGAAAGCGTGGATAGCGCTGGTCGGGGAGATAACTCCAAGTTCGCTAAAACCAGTCGAGGCATGCGGAGCAGCGAGGATATTAACGCCGCCGGCCAAAGCTACGTCAGAGACACCTGTGCGCAGGTCATTGACGGCTTGGCTAACAGCGACCAGCGAGGAGGAGCATGCAGTGTCCACGTTGATGGAAGGGCCACGCAGGTCCAGTGCGTAGGAGATGCGGTTGGCCACCACTGCAGAAGAGGTGCCGGTCATGGCATAAGGGTGCATCTCTGCAGGGTCAGCGACGATGAGCATGCCGTAGTCATTGTTAGTCGAGCCCATGTACACGCCCGTTGCAGTGCCGCGCAGCTGGTTGGCTGGAAGCCCTGCGTCCTCGAGCGCTTCCCAAGCTAGTTCGAGAAGAATGCGCTGCTGAGGATCCATGTTCGCGGCTTCGAGGGGAGAAAGCCCAAAGAACTCCGCATCGAAGCTAGCAATGTCTTCGAGGTAACCGCCATCGGTGTTCTGGTTAGCGATCTTTTCCGAGACCGTCGGCTCTGCGGCGTACTCCGACCAGCGGCCCATAGGTAGCGGGCCGGTTCCGGCACGGCCTTCGACCAACATGTCCCAGAACTCTTTGACGTTCTGCGCGCCGGGGAAACGGCCAGCTTCACCGATAATCGCGATATCGCCGCCAATGATGCCGGCATTGCGCGAGGAGGCGGTACCGCTGCTGGAATCGGCCGCGGAGTTGCTCGAGGATGCTACACCGTTGACCAGACGGTCAGCGAGCTGTGCAATAGTCGGGTATTCATAAGCGACAGTCGGTTCTAACTTCATCCCGAGTAGGTTCTCCAGCTCACCGGAGAGAACCACTGCATCGCGGGAGGACAACCCGAAGTTTTCTAGAGGCTTGCTATCAGTAATTTCCTCAGCGGATAGGCCGGTGGTTTGCGCGACCCAATTGCGTAGCCAGCCTCGTAGTTCTTCAACAGTCATCTAAATTAGCTTTCTATAAATGGGGAGTTTCCGCACAATTCTGCACAGCACTGGTTGCCGCATGCCTGCAATCTTTATCGCTTTATTGTCTCATTTTGTTAACTTCTGTCACGATAACAACTCACCTCTGCTATATGGCAGTGCAATACAGCAGAGGTGTAAAAGCGATTAGAGCGCCGCGTTAGCTCGCGAGGAAGTGCTTCTTCGCTACACGGCGTGCAATCTTCCCAGAAGAAGTGCGATTGATTTCATGCGCGCTAAACCAGCGAATGACCTCCGGTGTAATACCGTGTGCCTTCGAGACGGCGGTACGAATAACCTCAGTCGCTGCTTCATCGCCTGCAGAATCTGCATCATCAGCACGTTCGATCAGCAGCACTAGCTGCTCGGTACTGCCACCTTCCACAGAGAAGGCAGCGATGGAATCTGGTCGCACATGCGCCGAGGCCTCCTGGACGGTCGCCTCGATATCTTGCGGGTAGTGGTTTCGTCCCGCAACCACGATCAAGTCCTTCAAACGGCCCGTGATGTAGAGGTGACCATCCACGATGGTGGCAAGGTCGCCCGTGGCCATCCACTTGTCATCTTCCGGCGCCCCAACAACGCGGGAACCCTCCGGCAGGCGCGTGGCCAAAGTATTCCGGAAAGTAGAAGCTGTCTCGTCCTCGCGGCCCAGGTAACCGGCCGCCATGTTGTCGCCGTGCAACCACAGCTCGCCAATCTGGGCGTCGGCAAGCTCAGCCTTGGTTTCTGGATCCACGATCGTCAGATACTGAGCAGGCATGCCCTGACCATTTGATGCAAAAGCCACCGTCTGCTCGGACTTGTCCTCCACAACGGCCTTGCCTGCCGTCAACTGCTCACGGTTGAAGTGCGTGATGAGCGGGCGCTCGCCTTCCTGCGGAGTAGCCACCATCAGCGAAGCTTCTGCCAGGCCGTAGGAAGGACGCATAGCCTCGCGCTTGAGCCCGTATTCGCTAAAGACCTCCCAGAAATTGTCCACTGCAGTCTCTGTTACAGGTTCGGAGCCGATGACAATGCCATCGACATGCGACAGATCAATATCCTCACCCGCAACCGGTGCGCCATAACGAGCAGCCAGCTCGAGCGCAAAGTTCGGAACCACGGCATAAATTCCCGCAAAGTTCTCATCACCCGGCTGACGGCTAATCTGGCGCACCCAACGCTTCGGCTGCTGCACGAAGTCACGCGGTGACATCATCTCAAAGTTCAAGCCCAAAATGGTGGCGAAAGAAGCCAAAATAATGCCCATATCGTGGTGCAACGGCAGCCAGGAAACGATGCGCGGCGGCGTCTTGATGTGTACCGCAGCAAAAATCTGCAGCACATTCGTCAAAATCGAGCGGTTAGTCAGCAACACGCCCGCTGGAGTGCGGGTAGAGCCGGAGGTGTACTGGAGGAAAGCGGGAGCGTCGACGGGCGCTGCTGCGCCCTCACCGGCGCCTTGCTCAACTGGATTCTTCCACGAAGCCGCGAGCGAATCCGGCAGAGAATCGATGGAAATCACGCGTGGGCGCTGCGCCGACGGCAAGTCTGCGAAATAGCGGCGAACTGCGGCTGCAGAAACATTGTTGGTCAGAACAATCGAAGGATTCGAATCACCAAAGACTGCGCGCAGGTGCTCGGAGTGCCCCGGCTCGTTCGGATCATAGAGTGGCAGCGGCGTCATTCCCGCATACATCGCGCCCATAAAGCCAAACAGATACTCAGGAGAGTTTCCGGCAAGAATAGCCACGCGGTCCCCTACTGCGCCGACCTGCTGCAGGCGCGCGGCCACAACCTTGATTCGCTTGTTTACCTCTGAGCGGGTGAAATCGCGCGGAGCACCAGCTGGGTCATCATCAAAGAGCCACTGGCGCAAAACCGGGCGATCAGGAACTCCTGATTGTTGTTCCATTTCAAAGACGTACTCACAAAGCCCCGGCAGGGTCAAGTGAGGCGGCAGAACAATGCGACCATTCCCGTCAAAGAACTGGCCAATCAATGCTTGGAGGTCCATCTAATCTCCTTTTGGGCTTAGATTGTTTACTTTTGACATTAAAAATATCATCTCGGAGACGCACAGCGTTACATAACATGACCGTTTTAAGTTTGAACGAAGTTAGGTGCGGTCGATAATTTCCCGCGCCCAGCCGACGACCCATTGGTTAGCAGTGGTACCCGGAATCACGTTCGGGTTGGTGGCATACATTGCATGCACACCGTTTGCTTCAATGAGCCCGCGTGCGCGCTCAAGGCCGTTTGGGCCATCGAGTGGGGCGTCGCAGATGGAGTCATCAGGTGCACAAATCTGGAAGGTGCGATCTGCCAAGGAACCGAAGCCGTTTGCGCGTGGGCCACGCATGGATGCGCCAGGAACTATGCCCTGGATGAGCATGCCAACCGGCTGCAGAGCAATCTCTGCACCGACACCAGCAACGGGCACGCCGGGGTTCTGGCCTACACCTGCTTGGCGGCGCCCATCTGCCACCAACGCAACGCCCGAGACAGCCTCGGCTGGGATTGGGCCATTGCCACCACCGATGCGGTCTGCGACGTCGCCCGCAATGACAGCGCCCTGAGAGAAACCGGCGATGATGAACTTGGTGGCTGGGCAGTTCTCGTGCATGGTGGTCAGCTCGCCCTCGAGGCGAGAGGTACCCTCATCACGGGATTCGTCGTAGCTCATCTCCTGTTGAGCGTTGATGTTTTTAAACTGCGCGGTATAAGGCAGCGTCCAGACCTTTACGTCTTCAGGAACGTAGGCCTCCTTCAGCGGGTTGCTGATGGAAAGCATGAAGGACTTGGGGTTGGCGGTCGGGTTGATAGGGTCATCATCGGCCTTAGATTCCCAAGTGCCAGGGGCAGAAATCACTTCGAAGCGCGGGCACCAATCCGGCTGGGCAGGGGCCTCGACTCCCCCGCCCTGCTCGGTGGGCACCGGCTCACTCAGGTTGTTGGATTCTCCTGCCTTGTTGGCGTTTAAGAAGTGAACCGCTCCCGCGCCGATGACAGCTAATACGACGAGGACGGCAACAACCGTGAGTGTTTTTCGCATAAATTTCTACCTTATTTAGCACACAGGGTGCCGCGCGCTTGGTCCGTGAGGACGGCGGTTAGCTCCTCATGTGACAAAGGTGCGCGGCCTTGCTCGATGAGCTGACCTGCAACAGCGGGGATGGTTACGGCATCGCCTTCGTTGCATGCAGCTTGGCCTGCACCGATGATTTGATCTTCTGCACCTTCTGTTTCTACTCCAGCTTTCTGAACTGCAGCTAGGAAATCTTGCTCAGGTCCCTGAGTCTGGCTAGGCGAAGGGATAGCGGAGATTTCCCGGGCGCCACGGTCTTCAGGCTCATCGCTTGCCGAAGCAGCGCTGGATTCCGAAGAGGACTTTTCGTCCGAAGAATCCGCCGACTGCGAGCTAGCTTCAGAGGCGCTTTCCGAAGCACTTGCAGGCTGCGAAGAACGCTCGAGCGGGGCGACTTTCGTCTGCTCGGGAGAGTTCTCGCTTTCAACCGTTGCGGAACCACAGGCGCTTAGGCCGAGTGCTGCAGCCATGAAGGCTGCGCACATTACAGGAACCCGGAAGGAGGTACGCATGATTACTTCTTTTCCGCCTGAACGCTGCCCATGATTTCGCGGATCTCACCGTGCTGGAAGGTCTGGGAGATGCCGCCGGCTGCAATCTGGTTGTAGTCACTGGTTGGCCAGCCGAACTCGCCCTGCTCGAAGCCGCGCTTGCCCCACTCGTCCATGATTGCGCCGTACAGAATGTAGTGCGCACCGGATTCAGCGGACCAGTAGATGTTGCCGTGCTCGAACTCCTGGAAGAAGCCGCCCTTGATTGGCTTTTCGCCACCCTTCGGGAAGCCCAGCGGGGAGGACGGGCCGCCCAGCTCCTTGTACTTGGCACCGATAGCACCGTGGACGATGGAGTGGGACTCATCCGGGTTACGGGTCAGAACGCCATTCTGGAAGTCCTGTGCGAAGCCCTCGCCGACCTTAGTGACCGGGCCGGTTGGGTACTTAAGGTCGCCGCCTTCGAAGCCGTTCTTGCCCCATGCCTCAACCATGTCACCTGGAATAGCCCAAGCGCCGGTTTCTGCGGTCCAGTAGATGGAGCCGTGCTGGAAGTGGACGAAGCGGCCCTTGCCGTCTGGGGTCTTGGTCTCGCCGGTGGTTGGGAAGCCCAGCCAGGAGGTCGGTCCGCCGCTTTCTGCGTAACGTGCGCCGATGCGGCCAAAGATGGCGTGTGCGCCGGTCTCTGGGGACCAGTAAGCGGTACCCGCCTGGAAGTCTTCGGCCTTTCCGCCGGCGACGTCGTACTCGTTGTTCAGGCAGGAGCCCAGGATGCCGGACTTGGTTGCCTCTGCGATAGCTCCAACCGGGGTGCAATCTGCGCCGCGGTCTTCCTTAGCGATGCCGAGGGCGTCGGCCATGACTGGCCAAGCCTCGCGCATCTCGAACTGCCAGTATTCCCAGCTGTGAACGCCAGATGGGCGGAAGCGGGAAACAACTGGAACGCCAGCACGCTTCGCGTAGTCGACGAAGGTCTGGGTAGACATACGGGAGATAACCTCAAGGCCAACGCCAGCAGCGTTCGCAGGGCCCTTTGCCACGGACTTCAGATTGCCGTAGTCATCCTTGCCGGAGCCAGCGGAGACGTAGACCTTCATGTCCTTGAGTGCTTCGATGCCCAGCTTCGGATCATGGTCGATCCAATCCTGAGAGTAGTGCGGGCCCCACATGTTGGTGGAGGTGAATCCGCCAGCATCCATCTGGGCTGCGGCGATAGCCTCAGGCATGCCCTGCGTGGTGGTGTCCAGGTAGCCAGAGAAGGAACCAACGAACTTGAACAGGTGCGGGTTACGCTCCGCCAAGTTCATAGCCGCGGTACCGCCCATGGAGATGCCGGTAACGGCGCGCTTCTGGTTGGAACGGTAGGCCTTATCGAGAATCGGGACGAGCTCCTTGGTCAGGAAGGTCTCCCACTTGTAGTTGCGGCCATTGTCCGGCTTCTGCCAGTCAGAGTAGAAAGAGGACTCGCCGCCCACCGGCATGATGAGGTTGACGTTGCGGTCAGCGAACTGAGTCTCGATGTCGGTCTCAATGGTCCAGCCGGACTCGTCATCGCGTGCGCGCAGGCCGTCGAGTGCCCATACCTCTGGGAACTTCTTATCCGGGCTGGAGTACCAGTCACGAGCAAGCTGGATCTGGACAACCTGCTCCTTGTCCGGCATCGCTGCGGACTTGATGTAGACGCGCAGGTTGCGGTTGGTCAGGTATTCCACGCGGGAGATATCGACGCCTTCCGGAAGACCCTCAACCTCTGGGTACTCGGTCTGAATCGGAGTGCGCTCCGGCGGGGTGCCAGGAGCGAAAGCATCAGATAGGTTGGAGCTACCCAGGTTCTGTGTCAAAGAACCAAGGGAGGACTGAGCCGTTGCATTCGGCAGGAGAGACAAGCCCACCGCTACAGCAGTAGGCAAAGCTGCGATGGCCAGACCCTTACGAGCCTTGGTCGGGGAACCTGGAGAGCGCAGGCTGGATGCAGACGCATTTTTACGCATAGATGAGTCCTTGTATGAAGTCGAGGTTTTAATGTCGAGGTAGCGGACTAGGCGTGGTTTCCGAAGGTTCCCCTCCTCCGGACTTTCCTCATCTAGGCCGCGAAGTGCTGTCTATTGTGTGCTCAAGTTTAAGTTGAACTTGAGACTTTTCATAGAGGAACACGCCCAAAACACAAAACCGGCCGCAGGAAAACCTGCGGCCGGTTAAGAACCCATCTAGGACAATTCGCCGGAGCGATTCCTAACGAATTCCCTAGATGCTTACCAAGCGTTCATCACATTGAGAACCTGTGGCTTAGAGTGCTCCAGCTGGTAGCCAAACTGTGCCCAGTTGTGCAGACCCTGCATTGGGTAGTTGGAAGTCACGCGCAGACCAGTTGCACGAGCCTTTGCCTCCCAGATACGGGTGGTAGCGCCAGCGAACATCTCCAAAACGGCGCCAGACAGCTGATGCTGCGGCAAGTAACCTGCATCGCCTGCACCTGGGATACCGGAAGCTGCAGAGATGTAGATGTCAGTGTTGCGCAGACCGCCCATGACGCGGAACGGATCGTTCTCGAAACGGCGCGGGCTAACCAGAGAACCGTACATTGCGTTGATGTTGAATCCGCCGGCGTCGAGAAGCGCGAGGCGCATAAAGGTCTGCGCACCCGGCAAGGTGGTGGTCAGGTAGCCGGAGTAGGACAGAACCTGGCGGAACTGGTCTGGGTGCTTACCGGCCAGGGTGATGGCTGCGGTGCCGCCCATGGACAGACCAGCGATAGAGTTGTTGTTACGAGCAACGCCGAAGTTGCGCTCCAGGTAGCCAGGCAGCTCGGAGGTCAGGAAGGTTTCCCACTTGTAGTTGATCGGGGAAACAGCGTTGTAGGTAGCCGGGCCCTCCCAGTCAGCGTAGAAGGAGGCCTCTCCGCCAACCGGCATTACGAGGGTGATGTTGTGCGGCTCGTAGGTGCGGGCAGCATTTACGTCGTTGATCCAAGCGTTGGTGCGGTTCGTCGCGCGCAGGCCATCCAGCAAGTACAGACCAGCGTTGCCGCCGTTCTTAGCCGGCTGAATCTGCACCGGAATGTTGCGGCCCATTGCTGGGGACCAAACGTCACAGCGCTGCACCCACCAACCGACGGCATCCCAGTCACAGGTGCCCGTGGCATCAGCACGCAAAAAGTCGCGGTTTGCAGCGGACGCTTCCTGGCTACCGGCGGCAACAGCGAGTCCAAGCGCAACCGCAACGGTCATTACGGCTGTGAGAACACGCGCCTTGAGACCCGAGCTCAGTGAAGTCATGTCTCTCCTTTATGTACTTCTCAACAAGAGCTAGATAGAAAAATTTAGTGCTACTGACACATATCGTCGCCACATCTGGAAACGTTAACGTCACAGAAATATAACGAGGAATCTCTAGCAGCTTAACCCACTTAGCCAGCAAAGTCCCATCCAGAACCACGTTCGCTGAGTAGGCGCAGGGCAGTTTAGGGAAGCTGCCACGCCGTAACGGAGATTAAACCCCTATCATTTCCCAAGGTAATCGCCAGGATCTTCGGAAAAAGTCAGGGTGCGGCCGTCGGTTAGCGCGAATTTGATGTTTTCGAAAAATCTCTTCGCATCAAGCGGATCTTTGTAGGTGGCAAACAGCTTCTGGAAGTCCTCAGTCTGCAAGGCTTTGCGCGCCTTCCGGGTTTCTTCCTTGTCGTACCAGGATGGCAGCTCGTCAATGTCCACCGCGGTCTGCGCCGCCTGCCAATATGTCGGCAGGCTCTTGTCGTGACCGATGCGGCCGTCGGCGATGCGTGGTTGGCGGGCGGCGAGCGGCGTCGCCAAGCCGATGTCATCGAGCACGCGCACCTCGAGCGGTGCGTTCATAGAAGTCATGCCCATGTTGATGAAGTAGACCGTGGGTAATTCATCAATGCTGGGGTCTCGTTCGATGCCCATCCAGCCATAGGCATTCTCCTCACCCTTCTTGGCATAAAGAACGGCAAGGGCGTCGCCGGCTTCGAGCTCATCCATGCCCTCTTGGTAGTGCTCAATAAAGCGCATGTGGTCGAAGTCTTCCACCGAGCGCGGCGGGTGGCCGGTTTGGTGCTTGGTGGCATGCGTCCAGAACTCACGCTCGTCGACGATGTTGAGCGGGCGAGAAAAATCATCCCAGTCAACGGAATGCCCACGCAGAACAATCACGCATGCCCAGATTGCACAGATGGAGGTGGTGACAGCGCCAAGGATGGAGCGCAGTGGAAGGACGAAGACGGGCAGCAGCAGCGCGAAGAGCGGCAGCAAAAGCATTCGGCCGTGCATGAAGTCACCGCCGACGCGCAGGACATAAATCAGATGCAAAAGACCGGCCGCGAGCAAAAGGTAGGCTGCGGTGGCCGGAGTACGAAACCCACTGGGACGCAGTTCACGACGCAGGCTCCACAGCGCCCACGCAGCGAGGACAATGAGCGGTACGTAGAGCGCATAAGGCAGAGCGAAGTCGCCCAAATAGTTAAAGCCGTGGCTCCACACTGCGCCGGATGCGGACTTCGCCACCGCAGTGTGCGGGGTAAGTAGGCCGTAGTAGCCCATGCGGAAAATCTGGTAGCCCAGCGGCAAAGGCAGCGCCGCAGCGAGAATGCCGAGCCATGCTTTCCAATTACGGTGGGCAGCCAGCAGCAGCACACCAACCAGCCCGCCATAGAGAGCGAGCTCTGGGCGCACGAGCCAGGACAGACCAGCCCAGACAGCCAGCCAATATGGCATGGAGTCGCTGGCATTCGCCGCATGCTTGTCGACGCCCCGAGCCCACTTCAGCAGCATCCACCACAGCACGGCCAGATAGAAGATGGCTAGGCCCCATTCGAGGCCGGAGGTGAAAAAGTCGCGAGCTGGTGGCAACGCGAGGTAGACCAGTGCGCCGGCAGGAGCGACGAGGGTTGCGCTCTTGCCCCGCGAAACAAGACCAACGGTGGCAAATGTGCCGAGCGCCATCGCACAGACAGAAAGGAAAAGCCCTAAGTAGATGGCAATGCCTGCGAGGTCGGCGCTAGTGATCCAGCGCAGCAGCAGGATCAGGTACTGCCACAGCGTGGAGGTGTTAGCCTCGACGCGCTCGCCCATGTTGAACACGGGGCCATTTCCGGCTTCGAGGTTGCGTACGGTGCGCAGGACGATGAGGCCGTCGTCGGAAATCCAGCGGCGGACAAAGCCTCCCCAAAAAGAAAAAACACTAATAACAATCACCGATGCCACGGCACTGAGCCGGACCAGATTCTTGTTATTAGTGTTATTCACGGGGTAAAAGTTTAACATTACCCATCTTATTTGGTTATATTCCTAGCTTTGTGCTGCCAGAATACATTCCTTATGGTGTCATATTCCGTCCCTGTAGAGCACCCTGCCCCTGTAGAGAATCCTGTTCTCTACAGCATCGGCATGATGTAGACCGCCATAGCGATGCAGGCCAGCCACGCGAGCGCAAGGACTTGCAGTGCGCGGTCTTCCAGGGCGATTTCGTCTGGAGCGCCGCCATTGCCGCGGTCGACGTCAGCGGCATAGCGCAGCACAGCGATGGTAAACGGAACCATCGAAACCTGGTACCAGACGCCAGCTGGGCCATCGGCGGCGTTGGAAAGCTGGAAGCCCCACAGCGAGTAGGACATGACCAAAGCGGTAGCCGCAAGGGTCCAGACGAAGCGTAGGTAGGTCGGCGTGTAGCCCTCGAGGGACTTGCGAATCTTGGCGCCGGTGCGCTCCGCAAGAAGAATCTCGGAATAGCGCTTACCGGAAGCCATAAACAGCGAGCCGAATGCCGCAACCAACAGGAACCACTGCGACAAGACGATGCCCGCGGCAACGCCACCGGCCATTGTGCGCAGCATGAAGCCAGAGGAAACCAGCGCGATGTCGATAACCGGCATGTGCTTCCAGCCAAAGCAGTAGCCCAGCTGCAAAGCGATGTACACAGCCATCACGATTGCCAGCTGTGGGCCAGCGGTGGCCAGGAAGGACAAAGCAATGGAGCCAACGATGAGCACTGCCGCCATGGCGTAGGCCAGGCCAACCGGTAGGACGCCGGCGGCAATCGGGCGGAAACGCTTGGTCGGGTGCGCGCGGTCAGCTTCGACGTCGCGTGCGTCATTGATGAGGTAAATCGAGGACGCGCCCATGCAGAAGACGATGAAGGCAAGGAGGACGTCGAG
This sequence comes from Corynebacterium sp. HMSC06D04, assembly GCF_001807315.1. Classification (NCBI taxonomy): domain Bacteria; kingdom Bacillati; phylum Actinomycetota; class Actinomycetes; order Mycobacteriales; family Corynebacteriaceae; genus Corynebacterium; species Corynebacterium sp. HMSC06D04. The sequence continues at coordinate 47,187 of NZ_KV788554.1, read as the reverse complement.
AAGCACGCGCGAATGGAACAGTGCGTCCGCACCCGCTGCTGCTGGAGCAGCGAGGACGAGGACATTTTTGACCCACTGCTTTGGGCGGAGGGCCTTTACCATTCCGTCGGCGAGGTTCTTCGGCGGCTTACGCTTGCGGCCAGTGTCGATGCCTGAAGTATGCGGTTCAGAGTGGAACACGCGCTGCGTACCGTCGTCGTGGTGGGAATCGCTCACGCGGTCTTCCTTTCGTAGCGGGTTAATGCCTCTGCGGTGACTGCGCCGATCGCAGCTCCAACCGCGGTATCCGTTGGATAATGCACTCCGAGCACCATACGCGAAGCCATCATCACGGGCACGCCGACAAGCGGCGCTGGGGTGGACAAAAGATGCGCGACGGCGACGAGGAACGCGGTTGTCGACGTCGAGTGGGAAGAAGGAAACGACAGCTTAGACGGCGTTGCCACGCCCACACGCACGTACGGGTAATCGGGACGCTTGCGGCGAACGATGCGCTTTAACACAACGCTGGCCGCATGGGCGGTAAAAGCACTCGCGCCGACGTATGCCCACTGGCGAGCCTTCGCTTTGTCCGTGCGATTGACCGCGTACATGAGAGCGGAAGTGCCCATCCAGCCCAAGGCATGCTCACCCAAGTGGCTAAGGCCGCGGGCGGCAGGTACAACTCCAGGGATGTCGAAAGCTGCGTTCTGGATGCTTTCCAGAACGTGTGATTCAGCTACAGAAAGCTTACTGGGCATCGAATACCTTCTTCCAGGATTCGCGGGAGGTCAGCTCCGGCATCGCGGCGCGATACTGCGCCTTCAGATCGTCGAAGTTCTCCTCGATCTCCTTGAGCAGGCCGCGGGTCTGCTTGACGAGGTCGGTGGCCAGATCGCGGTCGCGTTTGCGGAAGGCCACGCCGGTGCCACCTGCGGTGGAAACTGTTGCGGAGTCCACGCGGGACAGGGTGAACCAGCGCGCCTCGTCTGGGGTGAGGTTGAGCTGCGGCGCCTCGTGGTGCGCGCGGTCTTCCTTGGTGACCAGGTGCTTTGCGGACTTCAGCAGCCATGGCAGCTTCTTGACCTTGCCGAGGCGGCCGCCGATGTTGCGGGTCGGTACGCCCGGCGCGCCGGTCGGAGCTGGCAGTTGGTCGGCAGACTCGATGATGACGGCATCGGAGTAGTTCTTGCGGATTTCCGCGATGCGCGGCAGGGAGGATTCCAGGATGTCGAAGAGGTGATCCGGGCCGGCGAGGAAGTCCTTCATAGCTTCCAGCTGGATGGCCATGGTGGAGTATTCCATGCACATCGTGTGCTTGAGGGTGGACTTGAAGATGGACTTCGTAATGCCCTTGACGTCGCCGTCGTGGTACATCGCAGCGACGATGAGACGGTTGCGCAGGTGGAAGTACGCCTGCCAATCGATGGCGTCGTCCTTGTCTGCCCAGGCCATGTGCCAGATGGCAGCGCCTGGCCAAGTCACGGTTGGGAAGCCGTTAGCGGCTGCGCGCAGGGAGTACTCGGTATCATCCCACTTGATAAACAGCGGCAGCGGCTGGCCGTTGGACTCGGCAACTACGCGTGGGAACAGGCACATCCACCAGCCGTTGTATTCGACGTCGACGCGGCGATGCAGAGCACGGGAGTCGTACTTGCGTGGGTCGAGGTGCGACTGGGCGTCGCCAATAGCGCGCAATGGGTACTTGGCGAAGTCGTGGTCGTAGACCGCGTGCGGTGCCCCGCCCCACATGAAGTCGTGCTTGTTGACCTGCTCGCCAGTGGTGCGCAGCTGGGAGCGCTCCTGCAGGTTCAGCATCTGTCCGCCAACGATGATCGGCTTTGCGGCGTATCGCGCGGCCTGAACTGCGCGCAGGATGGAGTCAGGCTCGATGGCGATGTCATCATCCATGTAGAGGATGAACGGCGAATCGGTGTTCTCCAATGCCTCGTACATGATGCGGGAGTAGCCGCCGGAGCCGCCCAGGTTGCCCTGACGGAACTCGCGGAAGCGCGGGCCGAAGTGCTCGACGGCCTGCTCGTATCCTGGCTCGTCTGCTGGGTGCTGGTTGCCCTGGTCCGGCATAAGGACGTAGTCAATGATGCCGTCGACCACTGGGTCCTCGGCGAGAGCCTGCAGCGCTGCGACGGCGTCGGTTGGGCGGTTAAAGGTAGGAATGCCCACGGCAACGCGCTTTTCCGAAGCCGGTAGTTCGGTGCCATCGGGCAGGATCTGTGCCTGTGGAGCATGCGGTGCGCACCATGCCGCATTAGAAAGGACGGTTTCCTTCTCTGCGGTGATGTCGAACCACAGCCAGCCGCCGTCTTCGAAGTTCTTCAGCGGCAGTTCGAAGTCATGGTGACCGCTGCCGACCAGGTGGTTGGCCACGGAGATTCGCTGACCGTCCTGCTTGGAACGGTAAATGGACACGTTGGCTTGGCCTTCGAGCTCGAGGGAGAGCACGATGGACTTCAGCTGGGACCAGCGGCGCCAGTAGGAAGCAGGGAAAGCGTTGAAGTAGGTCTCGAAAGAAGCCTCTTCACCCGCTGGAATCGTCACCGCAGTGCGGTTGGTCCAGCTCAGGCGCTCGCGGTTTTGCTCGGACTCGATGAGATAGAGCATCCGGACGTCAAAAGGCTCGCCGCGCTTGGGCAGCAAGATTCGCTGAACAGGTTCGAAAACGCGGGTTTCGCTGCCAGCGGCGCTGGCGGAGGGATTGTTGGCAGTCACGATTACTTCGATTCTCCAAACGGTTTTATGACAATATTCAGTCAAACAGCCTAGTGGTTTGTGGCCGATAACCTCGCTCCCACACGGATTCATGGCTGCAGTGACGCGTATTTAATACAATCCGGCCGTGAGCACTACGATTGATCCGAGCCTAAAGAGCCATAAATGCGCTCGCATTCTCCATCTTTTAAGAGCGGACTCTTTTATCTAATGAAATATCTCTTCCAGCTACTCGCCGTAGCTTTCTTGCTGGTGACGCTGCCAGCAACGGCACACGCCGCTACGCCCACGGTGGAAATTTTTGATGAAGGTAATCTGCTTTCTCCCTCGGATGAATCAACTCTGCGCCAGGAATCGGAGGCACTCGACCTACCTCCTGAGGTAAGCCGGATTCTGTACTTCACCTATGAGCACAACCACGAGGATGTATCGACTGATGCATTGGAATACCTGCGAGACAACGCCCGCGGCCTGCTGAACCCGGATGGACGCAGTCTTAGGGAAGGAACGCTGCTCATCGGCGTTGGTTTGGAGCCAGTGTCATCGACTGCCCGTTGCAGTACTGACGTGTGCGAGGCGATTTCCATCGAGGCGCCGGGACGCCTGGACGGTATTCTGGACCAGATGGAAGCGCCGGTGCGCGGCGGCAACTACACCGTCGGCCTGCTTTTAGCGGCCAAGGCTGCGGGCGATCCCTCTATCTCCCGCGAATCGACCACGGGGCTTCCGGGCTGGAGCATCTTCATCGCGATATCAGTGCTGGCGGTCACGATGCTCGTGGCTTCATTTCTGTATTCGCGCAGGGTAACCGCCCGTCGACTCCTCGAACAGCTAGATTTCAACCGTGGTACCCTCCCGGCTGCCACAAAGTTCATCATCGAGGGCGACAAAATCGTCGCGGGACTTAATACCCCGCTGATTAACGAAGCCTTCAAGGCTCAATGGGAACAGATCAAGGCTGACTATCGCCGGGTAAAGCCGAATATTGTGGCACTGGATTCGATGGATCCTTCGGCTAGCACTTCCCTACTTTTCCAACACAGCAGGTCGATTACGCAGGGTTACCGCCAGTTGCGCCGACTCAGCACTGCGAAGGCGCAGCTGGATGATCTCCAGCGCATGGCTAAGGGCGAAAAACTCACGCGGTCAACTGAGTTGGCATGGTTGAAAGCAGATATGCAGAAAGCTTCTGCAGTGGCAAAAAGCGGAGACCTTCCGGCGACGAGCGCGATCAGCGCCCTTCTCGAGCGCATTGAGATCTTGGAAAAGGATCTTTCTCGCGCGGATTTCTCGGCGCAGTTCGCGCGCCTTCTCGCCGACTACCGGCCCATCATCGGCGCGCTGCCCGAGCGGCTTTATGCCCACGGCGAACTCAATCAACAGCGCTCAGTTCCGCCGCAACTAGGCGAGCAGGATTGGCATCCAGGCATGGGCACGCACTACATGCCCTATAACTACGCCGAGTTCTGGGTAGCCAACAGCGCTATTGATGAAAAACTGCCGCCAGCCTATCGCTTCTAGTTGTGAGATTAGGCTTTGACAGGGGCCTTATCGCCCGCTGGCTCGATGCCCAGCTTGCCCAACATATAAAGCACGCGTGCGCCGAGGTCGTCGATAAGTTCGCGCTCTTCCTCTGGCGTATTGGCCGCAGCGATATCCCAAATCTTGATGTCCTTGCCAGCTTCGTCGCGCGGGATGTCGCGGCCTAGGTATACGATGAAGTCAGGCATGCTGACCATGCGGTTGTTGGGGTCAACCTCGGTGTGAAAATGGGCGGCGTCGACAAACAAGGCGTCACCGGCCTGTTCCTTGGTCAATTCAACAACCTTCTCCGCAAGGGCGTGGTTGGTGCCAGCAGAGAAACGAACATGGATGCGGTGCCCGCCGAAGTATTCTTTTACCTCACGTTCAACCAGAACAGGGATGAATTCTTCGACCGTTGCACCGGCAGTATGGCGCGCGATTGCCGCGTCTACCTCGGCGTCGATTTCAGCGGCAGCGTGAGTGTTGCCGTACAGGTCGTGGAGGTCCTGGCGCAGGGTCGCGAGGCGGTGATCATTGAGATGCGTCATGGTACTCACCCAATTACTTTCTGTTCTCTGTTTGTTAACCTAGTGTTAACTTTACGGAGTTTCACCCCCGCATTCAACACCGACCCGCGGCACACGTAAACCGGCAAAGCGCCGGCGTACAGATACAAAAAGCCCGCCGAAGAAGATTCAAAGCTCCTCGTCGGCGGGGATTTAAGCAGGCAAGCTGTTTTAGTGGCCGCGCTCCTGTTCAAGCGCCTTGCCTTCATTCCAGAACGGGGCCAGCTTGTTGTCGAACATGCTCAGCGCAGAAGCGATCGCCATGTGCATGCCATCGCCGAACTCATCCGCCCGTCCAAAGCGATTGTCAAGGACAAGCAATCGCGGTGAACAATTCACCCCGCCACTAGGCAATGACGAGCTCACCTTCTTCGACGCGGTGTCGACAAACGAATCCGCAACCGAGCTCATGGACGAAGTTCTTGCTGAAATCGCACGCCAGCTCGTTTCCATGCTGCGTCGCGATGCAAAGACCGACTGAACAGTACGCGATGACGTACGTGCGAAACTACGCCGCTCGGTCCGCAGGTTGCTTCGCGACTACAAGTATCCACCGGACAAGGCACCGGAGGCCATCAAGCTCGTGCTTGAACAGATGGAGAAATTCGCGCCGAGGTATTCAGCGGCGGCGCACGAACAAGGTGACGTTGAACGCCGTGGTTAGCCCTGCAGCCGATAGCGCTGCTTCGGGCTCTTCAGCGGCTCAGTGCGCACGATGACGCCTTCCTCAACAAGTTCGTTAATGGTCCTGCGCACGCCGTTGAGGGACAGCCCTGCAGCCGCTGCCAATTCGCGGCTGGACGCTGTCCTGTGTTCGCGCAGATAGTCGAGCACGCGCCCGCGGGTTCCGCCACCCAACGCCGCGGTGCGCTCCGGGGTAGTCGGATTTCGCCGCGCAAAGGTGAGCTCAAATTCGGTTAATGAATCCCGTGGTACCGGCGGCGGCAGCAGCTGCCGCTCCAGTTGGTCGAGAATCTCGATATATCCGGTACCACGATTTTCCGCAATGTACCCGTCTCCGTCACCGGCAGGAGTCACCTCCAGCAACGCAGACAAATGCTGATTGCGCGCGCTAGACATACCCGCAGTGCCCAATCGATCAACGGTGACCGTTCCATAAAGACCACCGGGGTTAAGGATCTCCAGCCGGTCGACATACAGGTTCACTTGTACCTGCGTGCCCCGCGCCTGCGGCGAATAATCACGGTGCATAAGCGCATTAGCGACTGCCTCACGCACAGCCTCCGGAGGGTAGTCCGGCAAGTCCTTACGGAAGACTCCCTCGATTACGCCTCCGACGCGCATATTGCGTCGGACTGCCCGCACGGCATCCGCGACCAGCACCGGAATGGGCCCCACCAGACTTTCGTTGTCGAGGAAGCGCTGCTTGCCTATTCCGGCCGATTTATCGGTGCCGGGATATGCTGCAAAGGTCACGTTGAGCCGCGGGAAAAACTGTTGCGGGTAAGTGCCCGCTGCCATAAGTCCGCCCAGAGTTGGCACTAGTTTTCCGTTGTCATTCCGGGTAATCAGGTGGAGCGCTAACATCGCCTCTTCATCGCTCAACCGTCCAAAAATGCGTTCATGGATGGAGCACTCGCGGGCCAAGATCTCGGCCACAATGTCAGGATCCAGATCGTCGATGTCAGCAGCCGGAACCGGCTCCAGATCCCATTCCGGCTGGGTCTTGTTTTCCTCCAGCCTGTCGATCTCGTATGGCTTTAGTACGCGGTCCCCATCATGGACCCGGATATAGCTGCCGTGATACTTCGACTGAGAAACGACCCAGCAAGGCTTCTCAAAAGGAGCACATTCGGGAATGGTGCCAACGACAATGCTCGCGCCCTCCCACTCAACAATGTCGATCTGGGCGCGAACCGACGGGGTCACGAGGTCTGCACATGCGCCAGCCAGGGCATCCGCCATGGCGGTAGCATCAAAGCCTGGTACCGGAACGAACCCGTTGTCTTCATCCAGCCCCAAGATGATGATTCCACCGGTTCCGTTAGCAAAGGCAGAGATAGAGCGAACAAGCTTCTTGGGAAAACCTCCCGCAGCTGCCTTGACCTCTACGGCGCGCGTATCGGTGCCCTGAGATCGCAGGCTCCCAATGATCTCGGCGATCTCCGCCTGGTCATCGTCCCAGACCACAATCACTCACCCCTATCAGCGCTCAACGCTCCTGAACACCCTCAAACACTACACACAACACTACACACACTGTGGTGTGTTGTGTAGTGTTCGCACGTGTTCCTCGTCCAAAATCCTCAAAGTAAGGGTTGATTTCGCAGGTCAATCATAGCTTTCCCGGCCTGCGCAACACTACATACAACACTCCACCCAACACTCCACAGTGTGGAGTGTTGGGTGGAGTGTTGAGTGTTAAGTGTTATGTTGACGGAGTTCGGCTTAGTGGCCGCGCTCCTGTTCGAGGGCCTTGCCCTCGTTCCAGAACGGGGCCAGCTTGTTGTCGAACATGCTCAGCGCGGAGGCAATGGCCATGTGCATGTCGAGGTACTGGTAGGTACCCAGGCGGCCGCCGAAAAGAACGTTGTTCTCGCGTGCCTCGGCGGCAGCGCGGCATCGATAAGCCTCGAGCTTGGTGCGGTCCTCTGGAGTGTTGATTGGGTAGTACGGCTCGTCGCCAGACTCGGCGAAGCGCGAGTATTCCTTCATGATGACAGTCTTATCTTTCGGGTACTTATCCTGCCGTTCTGGGTGGAAGTGGCGGAACTCGTGGATGCGGGTGTAGTCAACGTCAGCATCGTTGTAGTTCATCACCGGGGTGCCCTGGAAGTCGCCGGTCGGCAAGACCTCAAGTTCAAAGTCCAGGGTGCGCCAGCCCAACTCACCCTCAGAGAAGTCGAAGTAGCGATCCAACGGGCCGGTGTAAACAACCGGCGCATCCGGATTCTCTTCGCGAACTTGTTCGCGAACCTCGAACCAATCGGTGTCCAGCTGGACGTCGATAAGCTCGTGCTTCGCCATGTTCTCCAGCCATGCCGCGTAACCGTCTACCGGCAGGCCCTCGTAAGTGTCGTTGAAGTAGCGGTTGTTGAAGGTGTAGCGAACCGGCAGACGGGTGATGTTGCCCGCCGGCAGCTCCTTCGGGTCGGTCTGCCACTGCTTTGCGGTGTAATCGCGGATGAATGCTTCGTAGAGCGGACGACCAATAAGAGCGATGGCCTTCTCTTCCAGGTTCTGCGCCTCATCAACGTCGAACTCGCCGGCCTGATCCTTGATGAGCTGGCGTGCCTCATCCGGCGAGTAGTACTTGCCGAAGAACTGATTGATAAGGCCCAGACCCATTGGGAACTGATACGCGGTGCCGTTGTGCATGGCAAAGACGCGGTGCTGATAGTCGGTGAAATCAGTGAACTGATTGACGTAGTTCCACACGCGCTCGTTAGAGGTGTGGAACAGGTGCGCTCCGTACTTGTGCACCTCGATGCCGGTCTCCGGCTCCGCCTCGGAGTAGGCGTTGCCGCCTAGGTGGTTACGGCGCTCGACGATGAGCACCTTCTTACCCAATTGTGAGGCCGCACGTTCTGCAACGGTCAGGCCGAAGAATCCGGATCCAACAACGATGAGGTCATAAGAAGTCATGTACCCCACCTTATTGGAGATCGCCCTTCTCGCCGGGGATGACACCCACAAAGAACTTCATCAAGAATGCACTTTTGACGCGTGTCGGAACAGGATTAACAGAAACAACAAAAGTAACATTTTGCGCAACTGTTAACTTTCGTAATTCGGTTTGAGCTGTCTAAACCACCCGCACGCGTTACGCAAAACCTCAAGGGAGATAACGTGCAACTACGACGCCGTCTCGTTCCTACCAAGTCGAAGTGGTCCACTCCGATCATCGCTGCTGTCACCTCTGTCTCGATGGTTGCGGCTGCCGCCTTCGGCGGCCACCAAGTGCTGCGCACCCAAGAAAACGGCTCCGGCCCCATCGAAGTAGCTTCCGCCTCGACGAGCTTTGGCGACGGCGAAACCGTCGTTGTCGATGACGCTGCTATCTCTGCCCAGGGCGAAGGCGACGGCCCCCGCGCCGTCAAGCAGTTCCACCGGGACGAACCTTTCTCCATGTTCGCTGTGACCTGGAAGGGCGCTCGTGACGTCGCCGCTTTCGTGCGCGCGAAGCAGGCTGACGGTTCGTGGTCGCAGTGGTACGGCATGGACAACTCGGGTTATACCAACGACGATCCGAACGCCACTAACGGCACCGAGCTGATTTACACAGGAACCACCAACGACGTGCAGGTTTCCATCAACAACGTCGATCTTGTCTCGGGCACCAACCTGGACAAGAGCTTCGAGGAAACCCCCGTGGAAGAAGACGGTACGCAGGCCCCAGAGTCCGCGGCACCGGAAACCTCGGCACCGGCGGCGTCGGCAAGCCAGTCGCCTGCTTCCGCACCGGCGGAGGACTCCAATCAGTCCGTGATTGAACAGGCCGCGGAAGCAGCAGCCAACCCGCACCCGGCGCCGCTGCCGTACAACGTCGGTGACATTGCGGCGGTGGCTGACGTGCAGGAGATGAACACTAAGGATTCCGGCGCACAGGAATCCGGTGCACAGGAATCTGACGCGTCGGCAAACAACACCAGCACCGAGGGCATGGAGGCTGTCTTCATTGACGGCAATGCGCAGGCGGGCGAGGCTATCGAGCAGACCGCCGTCACCGACGGCATGCCAAAGGTCGTCTCCCGCGCAGGCTGGGGTGCGGACGAGTCTAAGCGCTGCATGGGGCCAGACTACGATGACGGCGTTAAGGCACTGACCCTGCACCACACCGCGGGCAGCAACAACTACACCAAGGCTGATGCTGCAGCGCAGGTGCGCGGAATCTACCAGTACCACGCGCAGAACCTGGGCTGGTGCGATATCGGATACAACGCACTGGTGGATAAATACGGCACCATCTACGAGGGCCGTTACGGCGGCCTCGATAAGGCCGTGCAGGGCGCACATGTTGGCGGCTTCAACACCAACACGTGGGGCATCTCCATGATTGGTAACTACGAAACCGCAGCACCGACGGAGCAAATGCTGAACTCCGTGGCGGAAATCGCCGGCTGGAAGGCCGCGATCTCCAACATCAACCCGAAGGGCTCCACCGACCTGGTCTCCGGCGGCTTCAACGGCTCCCGTTTCCCAGCAGGCGCGGTTGCTCACGTTCCAACCTTCCACGGCCACAATGACCTGCACTACACCGCCTGCCCAGGCCAGTACACCGTGGCACGTTGGGGCGATATCCGCAATGCGACCTACCGCAAATACCAGTCCATCAAGAACGGCACTGCCGGCTCCGGTGCGCAGCTGCCATCCAACGATGGCACCAACACGGGCACTGGCACCAACACCGGCACGAAGCCCGGCACCACGACGCCGGGTACCAATAATCCGGGTGGAAACACCGGCGGCAACACCGGTACGAACGGCGCTATCTCCTCCCTGGGCGGCGTCCAGGTGCCGGTTGCAGTAATCCAGGCGGTTGCCGGTATCGCCGCGACTTTGGTCGGCATCTTCCTGTCTCGCTCGGGCCAGAAGGTCGACGGCAATAAGACCGTCGTCGGTGGCCTGACCACCTCGGAGATTCCAAACATTGTCTCCAAGGTCGTCCAGATCTCCGGCAACCCGAGCCTGCAGCAGTCCTGGACGGCAATCCTGAACGCCTTCGGCCCGGTTCTCGGCCTCGCAGTAGGCGGCCCGGACTTCAAGGCGGGCGTTGTCTCCCAGCTCTTTGAAAACGGCGTCGTTCTCTCTTCCGAGGAGACCGGCACTCACGCCCTAACGGGCCAGATCGCTAAGGCTTGGTCCGAAGGCGACAACTCCACCAAGCTCGGCCTGCCAACCTCCGACGAGGTCTCCACTGGCAACGGCCGCGAAATCCGCGTGGACTTCCAGGGTGGCTACATCCAGTACGACCCAGCAACCGAGAAGATTAACGTCTTCACCGACTAGTTGGCAGGGGCTGACACCCCTGCAGGATTAAGGTGCTAGAACCATTGTTCTAGCACCTTTGCTACGCCCGATTGATGGTTGGCCATGGTGACTTCGTCAGCGGCCTCCTTCACGGCAGGATGCGCATTGCCCATGGCGACGCCGCGCCCCACCCACGACAGCATTTCGATGTCATTGGGCATGTCCCCAAAAGCGATTATGTCGCTGCGTTCGATGCCGAAGTTCTCCGCCAGCCAGGACACGCCCTTGCGCTTGGTCACGTTGGGGGCAGCGACTTCGAGGATGCCCTCCGTCATCGAATAGGTAACATGGGCAACCGTTGGGTCCACCCGCGGAGCAATCAGATCGTAGAGTTCAGGGGCGCTAAATTGCGTGTTGCGGATAAGCAATTTCACCGCGGGCTCAGCCGCTAATTCATCGATGGAAACGACCCCAAAGCCGTCGAAAAGCGCGTTCTCGGAATAGTGGGGCTCCACCACAAAAAGCTCTTCGACGGGGTCGGCAAGCGAGGTCCCGCCGCGTTCCGCGCCGAAGCCTGCTCCCCCAAGCGGGTCGAGCACCTCCTGCGCCAAGGCGATGACGTCTGTGATGGCCGCGGGCGAGAGTGCGTGAACATTGAGGAGCTTATCTTCCGCGGAATCGTAGATGACGGCGCCATTCGACGTCACGCATACCGGGCGGACGGGCAGCTGCTCCAGCACGGGCGCAATCCAGCGGAACGGGCGCCCGGTGGAAAGCGCAAAGTACGCACCCGAAGCCACGGCTCGGGCTATTACTTCACGGTTTCGCTTGGTGACGCGATGGTTCTTATCCAACAAAGTTCCGTCGATGTCACTGGCAATAAGGCGCGGCGCCCATAAGGAATCAACCATGCCCCACAGTCTACTTCGCGCCCGCAGGCAATTAGCACCTCCTGCAAGAAATAAGGTCCCGCACCAAAAAGATGCGGGACCTAGAGCGCGCTAGCTAATCGGGAGCTAGCGGGAGGGTTGCCTACTGAATGACGTCATCGTCTTCAGAGTCTTCCCAAGCCAGGGAACGCTTGATGGCGCGCTTCCACTCGCTGTAGAGGTTGGAACGCTCCTCCTCATCCATCTTCGGGCTCCAGACCTTGAACTCACCGCTGCCGGTGTCCAGGCTCTTTAGATCCTCGAAGTAGCCAACCTGCAGGCCAGCGGCGAAAGCAGCACCGGTTGCGGTGGTCTCCACGTTCTTCGGGCGGTGCACCTCGACGTTCAGGATGTCCGCCTGGAACTGCATGAGCAGCTCGTTGTGCGTCATGCCGCCGTCGACGCGCAGCTCGGTGATCTCCACACCGGAATCGGCAACCATGGCATCTGCGACGTCGCGGGTCTGGTAGGCAGTTGCCTCCAGAACCGCGCGGGCGATGTGATTACGGTTAGCAAAGCGGGTAAGGCCAACGATGACGCCGCGGGCATCCGGGCGCCAATACGGTGCGAAGAGACCGGAGAAGGCTGGCACGAAGTAAACACCGCCGTTGTCCTTGACGGAGCGGGCCATGTTCTCGATGGAGGCCGCGTTCGGAATCATCTGCAGGTTATCGCGCAGCCACTGCACCAGGGAACCGCCCATGGAGACCGAGCCCTCGAGCGCGTAGACAGGGCGTTCACCCTCGCGCTGGAAGCACACCGTGGTCAGCAGACCGTTCTCGGAGAACTTCGGGGTGGTACCGGTGTTCAGCAACAAGAATAGGCCGGTGCCGTAGGTGTTCTTTGCAGAACCCGGGCGGAAGCAGCCCTGGCCGAACATTGCTGCCTGCTGGTCGCCGAGGATGGCGCGAATCGGCACACCAGCCAGGGAGCCGCGGGCACGCACAGTGCGGAAGTCGCTGAGGGAAGGACGAATCTCCGGCAGCATGGAGGTAGGAATGCCCATCTCCTTGCACAGTTCCTCATCCCACTCGAGCTTTTCGATGTCCATGAGCAAGGTGCGGGATGCGTTGGTGACGTCGGTTGCGTGAACTGGCGGCTGGTCGCCGTCGCCCTCGGCGCCACCGGTCAGGTTCCACAGCAGCCAAGTATCGATGGTGCCGAAGAGCAGGTCACCAGCCTCGGCACGCTCGCGAGCGCCCTCGACGTTATCGAGGATCCACTTGACCTTCGGGCCTGCCGGGTAGGAGTTGATGACCAAGCCGGTGCGGCGACGCCACTTGTCCGGGCCTTCCTCCCCCGCCAGCTCCTTGCAGATCTGGGTGGTACGGGTGTCCTGCCAAACAATTGCGTTGTAGACCGGTTCACCAGTGTTTTTATCCCACACGACGGTGGTCTCGCGCTGGTTGGTGATGCCCAGCGCAACGATTGACTCGACGGAGACGTCGCCGTTGGCCAAAGCCTCGCCGACGGCGCGGCGGGTGTTGTCCCAGATTTCCTTCGGGTCGTGTTCAACCCAACCCTTTTCCGGGAAGATCTGCTCGTGCTCGAACTGGCCGACGGAGACCTGCTCGCCGTCGTGGTTGAAGATGATGCAGCGGGTGGACGTAGTGCCCTGGTCGATTGCTGCTACGAACTTGTTTTCGCTCATGGATTTACTCCTTGCGTATTTTCAAAGATGCGGTGAGATGCGTATTTAAGCCAAAGCCATGGAAAGGAAACCGATGGCTACTGCAGCAAGCAGCGGGGCGACGATTGGCACCCAGGCATAGCCCCAGTTGGCGCTTCCCTTGTCCTTGATGGGAAGGACGAATGCGTACATCAAGCGCGGGCCCAGGTCACGGACCGGGTTGATGGCGTAGCCGGTTGGGGTACCCAGGGAAAGGCCGACCGAAACGACGACGAATGCGACTGCGAAATACTTCAGTGCACCAATCTCACCGCCGGAAGGACCAAAGGCAATGAACATCAACAGTACGCAGGTACCGATGAACTCAGTGACCGCATTCCAGAAGTTATTCGGGTGAGCAGGGCCAGTGAAGAAGATGCCACCGGTGGAGGCGTTCGCACCGGTTTCATTGCCAGCTTCGTCGAGGTTATTGGCGTCGAAAAGCTGCTTGAAGGCCGCCCAAGCAAGCAATGCGCCGAGCATTGCGCCCAATAGCTGGCCTGCGATGTAAGCAGGAACGAGGTTCCACTCAAGGCCGCCGTTGATGGCAACCATCAAGGTCACGGCCGGGTTGAGGTGGCCGCCGGAAGGGTCCGCCACGCTGGCGCCCACGAAAACTGCCATGCCCCAGCCCAGGGCAATGACAATCCAGTCAGATCCTTTGGCACCGGAGGTGCGCAGGGTAACCAAGGCGCACACGCCGTTACCCAGCAGGAGGAGCAGGGCAGTTCCGATGAACTCCCAGAGGAAAGCATCCATTGCGGTCATGCTTTTAGTCTTTCTCTTGAATGGTCCTTATACCTGCGGCTTGCCTGCCGCGCGCACGAGGATGTCGTTTGCTTCTTGGTCGGTCAGTGCTGCTTCTGCCTGCAGCTCGGCTTCGGTGTGCTGCTTGAATGCGGCGATTTCTGCCTGCTTGGTAGCATCGTCCCAGTCCAACAGCGGAGCGACGAAGTTGGCCACCGCATCGGCACAATCGACGCCGCGGTGTGCGTACTCAATGGCGATGCGCAGGCGGCGCGAAAGGATGTCATCCAGGTGCAGTGCACCCTCGTGGGTAACGGCGTAGCGCACCTCAGCCCACAGGTACTGCTCTGCACCTGGGACCGGCTTCAGCAGCTCAGCGTCTTCTTCTGCCGGAGCAAGGACCTCGCCCAGCAGGGAGCCGTAGCGGCCAAGCAGGTGCTCGATGACGTCCTGGTGCACTCCGTAGCGCTTAGCCAAGGTCGGTACCTGGTTAGCCAGAGCGTGGTAGCCCTCGGCACCCAGGATTGGGGTGCGTTCGGTGACGGACTCTGGAGCGTCGAAAGTCAGCTCCTTTACTGCCAAGTCAACGGCATCCTTACCAATGACGCGGTAGGTGGTGTACTTGCCACCGGCAACGGAGACGAGGCCCGGAGCAACCTTGGCCACGGCGTGGTTGCGGGACAGCTTGGTGGTGGTGTCGGACTTACCGGTCAAAAGCGGGCGCAAGCCGGAGTAAACGCCGACGATGTCGGAGCGGGTAATGGTGCGGGAAACGCGCTGGTTAACCTGATCCAGGATGTAGTCGATGTCGGCCTTGGTTGGTGCCGGATCCGGCAGAGATAGACCCTTTTCCCAGTCCGTGTCGGTGGTACCGATGATCCAGTATTCGCCCCATGGAATAACGAAGAGGACGGACTTCTCGGTGACGAAGCACAGTGCAGCATCGGCGTCGAGGGCGTCCTTCGGCACGACGATGTGCACGCCCTTGGAAGCGTGGACAGTGAACTTGCCCTCCACGCCGGCCATCTCTTGAATCTTGTCATTCCACACGCCGGTGGCGTTGATGAAGACGCGGCCCTTGATGGTGGTCTCGCGGCCGGTTGCAACGTCACGGACATGCGCGCCGGTAATGCGGCCGCCGCGGTCCTTTTCAAAGCCCACGACCTCGGTGCCGGTACGGACGCTGGCGCCGAACTCGGCGGCGGTACGCAGGACGGTCATGGTGTGGCGAGCGTCGTCGACAAGCGTGTCGTAGTAGCGCACGCCACCAACCACTGCGTGATCCTTCAGGCCCGGGGCAACATTCAGCACGCCCTTGCGGGTCAGGTGCTTTTGCATCGGAACGCTCTTTGCGCCGCCCATGAGGTCATACAAAGTAAAGCCGCCGAACATCATCACGCGCTCCCAGACTGGGTGGGTCAGCGGGAAGATGAATTTCAGCGGCTTGACCAGGTGCGGAGCCAGGGTGGACATGTTGAGCTCGCGCTCATGGAGAGACTCGGCGACCAGGCGGAAGTCGAACATCGCCAGGTAGCGCAGGCCACCGTGGAACATCTTGGAGGAGCGGGAAGAGGTACCTGCTGCGAAGTCGCGAGACTCGACAACTGCGGTCTTCAGGCCACGGGTAGCGGCGTCGACTGCTGCGCCTGCGCCAACGGAGCCACCGCCGATGATGACGACGTCATATTCCTCATCGGAGTAGTTCTCCCATGCCTTTTCAAAGTATTCCGGGTTGAAACTCTGATTGCTTAGCTTTGTCATTACTAAACTCATCTCCTTTACTTGCCCCTTATGCCATCGCAATACAGTCGCCGTGCTCTCGCACGGCGCGCGCTACGGTGACAGGCGGAGCCTCATGGTCGCCCAAAGTGGTCCATTCCCCGCCTCGGGCCTTGAAGATCTTTTCTCCTGAATCTTATGTTAGGGGTCACGACAGAAAGCGCGCTGTTGCGCTACTCACTCGTAAGTTCCTCCACCGTAACCAGCATTTTTCATTAATTTTTATAAAGGAAAGAAACTTATGTCACCCCTATAAGGGGGTATAGGCGGACAAATAAAAAGAGCCTCTGGTCATATCCAGACGCTCCTTGCGGTTCCCCTAACTTTATTAAGGTCTACTTCTTCTTATTCAACTTCGCCATCGCCTCCAGCACCTCGGAGACGCCAGCGCGCTCTGCCGAGTAGGTCACGGAACCTGCTTCTTTGACCAGCTCAATGGGTGCGGTCTCCAGCGCGACCACCTGCGTGTGGTCCAAGAAAACCTCGTCTCCTGCCTCACCAGCAAAGACGATCACCTCACGCGGGGCCGCCCCCACTAGCTCAAGAATCTGCTCAGTAGCAACCCAACGACATGCCTCATCTGCAACCACGATTAGCCCCGTTGGGGTGTCCACGAAACGGGCACCGGATACTTCACCCAGGACGTCCTTCACCTCACGCAGCTCGCGCTTGATATGACCAGAGACTACTTCCCCGCCCTCGTAGGCCCATTCGACGACAATGTCGCTGTGTGCTTCGACGGCGGCGACGGTGGCGTCGGAAAGCGGGTGCATAGCAATAACCTCGGAGCCATGCTTGACGACGCCGCCCTGATGCTCAATCCTCCACAGTTCCTGCTGGATATTGGCAAAGGTAGAGTCCGGGTAAGCCGACGCCTGCGGGGACATCAGCACCAGCATCTGTGACTCCGGATAAACGCCGGCGAATGCATCGTGCAGGCGCTTGGTCACGGAACCATCCTCATAATTCAAGGTGGATTCATCTGCCACAACGATGCGCGGGATCTGCGTGAAGTGCGCCTTCATGCGGTGCGGCAGGCGGGAAACGATAAGGCGCGACTGGGTCGCAGCGCTCAACAAGCCCTGCTCCACCTTGGAGCCCGCGAAGACTTCCTTGCTACTGGTGGCGATGTTGGCCTGCGCCTCAGCCACGTCAACCTTGAGCTGTCCCATGATTTCGGTGACTTTGTCGCGGCCCTCACCCAAGCCACGAGTGGCCTCCTCGATGACGGTGTTGAGGTTTTCCTTGATCCACTCGAGTGTCTCCGGGGTGGTGCGCTTGAGCTCCTCCACCTCGCCGCTGGCCGGCTTTGCGGTAATGGCCAGACGATCCTTGACCAGCTCAGAGGTGGCTTCGGAGATGCGAGTCTTGAGCCCCATCAGGTCATCGCGCAGGCGGCGCACGCGGTAGCGCTCCGACTCGACCGCCTTATCCTCGCGCTCTGCTTCCTCCAGGCTCGGCGCTCCGCCGCCCATGCGGGCTGGAACCCAGAAAGCGCCCTTCGGCATTGGACCAAACTCCGCCTCGTAGTCCTTCCAGAGCATCTCGAGGCCTTCCTGCATGCGGCGACGAATCTCGGCGGTGTCTGCCTCGACGTCGCCAGTCGGTTTAAAAGGCTCGAGGGCACGGATAAGCAGCGGGGTATTGCTGCGGCCCAGGTTCTTCTTCTGTCCCTTGGTCCACAACCGTTGGGAGCCGAAGGTGACCGTCGGGATAATCGGCACGCCGGCTTCATAAGCGATGCGGGCTGCGCCGCCACGCATGCTGCGGATTTCGAAGCTGCGGGAAATCGTACCCTCGGCGAAGACGCCGACCAGCTCGCCGGCCTTGGCCAGCTCGATGCCTTGGCGGATGGAAGCTCCACCATCTATACGGTCTACCGGGATGTGGCCCATCATCTTCAGCAGTGGGCCCACGACTGGGGTCTTGAAGACGCCGGCCTTGGTCAGAAAGCGCACCAGGCGCTTCTTCTTATGCGGCAGAAAACCGCCGAAGACAAAGTCCATGTAACCGGTGTGATTGACCACGAGCACCGCACCGCCCTTGTCCGGGATATTCTCCTCGCCCCAGGTGCGAAACTTAAGCCCCTGCGCAATAGTAACGCCCCGTGCCAGGGTGACAATGCGTTGATAAAAGAAGTCTTTAACGGCGTTCATAGTTCTTCCCCCTGGTTAAAAATGCGGGACTTTGTGGAGGCTAAAGGTAGCTCGGACAAAACAATTACTAGTTAAGCACGACAAGTCCCCCGGATCAGGAAAACCCGGGGGACGTATATATAACTGTTAACTAATCTGCTTTAGCGCGGACGTAGAACGTCCTTGCCCACGAATGGGCGCAGCGCCTCTGGGACAACCACGGAGCCATCGGCCTGCTGGTGGTTTTCCAGGATGGCAACGAGCCAGCGGGTGGTGGCCAGGGTACCGTTGAGGGTTGCGGCGTACTGGGTCTTGCCGTTTTCGTCGCGGTAGCGGGTCTGCAGACGACGCGCTTGGAAGGTGGTGCAGTTCGAGGTGGAGGTTAGCTCGCGGTAGCAGCCCTGGGTTGGAACCCATGCCTCGTTGTCGAACTTGCGGGCAGCAGACGAGCCAAGGTCGCCACCAGCGATGTCGATGGTGCGATAAGGCAGCTCCATCGCAGCGAGCATGTCCTTTTCCATCTGCAGCAGCATCTGGTGCATCTGCTCTGCTTCTTCCGGCTTGCAGAAGACGAACATTTCCAGCTTGTCGAACTGGTGAACACGCAGGATACCGCGGGTGTCCTTGCCGTGGGAGCCAGCCTCGCGGCGGAAGCAGGAGGACCAACCGGTGTACTTGATTGGGCCGTCGCTGAGATCCAGGATTTCATCCTTGTGGTAGCCCGCGAGCGCAACCTCGGAGGTACCGACGAGGTAGAGATCATCTGCCGGCAGGTAGTAGATCTCATCGGAGTGCTGGCCCAAGAAGCCGGTGCCAGCCATGATGTCTGGGCGAACCAGAACTGGCGGGATCATCAGTTGGAAGCCAGCCTCGCGCGCCTTCTGTGCCGCGAGCATGAGCATGCCCAGCTGCAGGAAGGCACCGTCACCGGTCAGGTAGTAGAAGCGGGCGCCGCCCACCTTGGCGCCACGCTTTACGTCGATAAGCCCAAGGGACTCGCCGAGTTCCAAGTGATCCTTCGGCTCGAAGTCGAACTCTGGGATCGTGCCAACCTCTTCGAGGACGATGAAGTCATCCTCGCCGCCAGCCGGCGCGCCCTCCACGACGTTGGAGAGCTGGAACTGCAGCTCGTTTACCTTTTCTTCAGCAGCAGCCAGTTCCGCCTCGGCCTTCTTGACCTTTTCCTTCAGCTCATTAGAACCCTCCAGCAGGGCTGGGCGCTCTTCTGGGGATGCCTGGCCAATCTTCTTGCCGAAGGCCTTCTGCTCGGAACGTAGCTCGTCGGCTGCCAGGATGGCAGAACGGCGGGCTTCGTCGGCGGCCAGAAGCTCGTCAACAAGAGCTGGATCCTCACCACGGGTTACCTGGGAGGCACGGACAACGTCTGGGTTTTCGCGGAGGAACTTTAGATCAATCACGCTTAAGAGTTTAGCGCACTAAGCTGCCCTTGCAGTGGTAATAACCAGCGAATTATTATGTGTTTATGACCGCACAAATAATCACCGATGGACCCGTCCCAAAGCATGCCCAGCTGCGTGACATCCTCACCGAGCTGTGCAACACCACTTTGAAACCAGGGGACATCCTCCCAGGTGAGCGCATTCTGGAAGAGACTTATGGCGTCTCTCGCATCACGGTGCGCCGCGCTATCGGTGATTTGGTTGCCGCCGGACGCCTGCGGCGCGTGCGCGGCAAAGGCACTTTCGTCGCCCCTAATCCCCTAGTATCTCGTCTGCATTTGGCCTCATTCTCCGATGAAATGGGTGCCCAACGTGTCCAGGCCTCCAGCAAAATCCTCTTGGGCGGCCGCGCGTCAGCCCCGGATGAGGTGTCCGAGTTCTTCGGCGCCGATCCTTCCGTGACGCATACCCACCTGCGCCGCCTTCGCTTGGGCGATGGGGAGCCCTATTCCATCGATGACGGTTGGTATAACTCTGCCTTTGTTCCCAACCTTCTGGAAAATGACATCTACAACTCGGTCTACGCCATCCTGGACTCCAACTTCGATCTGCCAATCACGGAGGCGGATCAGACGGTCACGGCGATTGCGGCGGATGCGGAGATAGCGCAGCTTCTCGACGTCGAGCCCGGCACCCCACTGCTGCACATCATCCGCAAGTCCCGCTCGGGCGATCGCCCAGTTGAGTGGTGTTCTTCGGTCTATCGCACCGACCGCTACCGGCTTACCACGCGGGTAAGCCGCGCTCTCGACACCTAAGAGATAAGAAGAATCCCAGGCAGGCGGGTACTATGGGAGGCCTTATGAGTAAGAATTCTCCTTGGCGCTCATCGTTTGCCGTCCGCTTATTCTTGGTGGCCACCCTCGCAGCCGCCGCGTTTCTCGGTGCATACGGGCTGCTTAGCCCGAATACTGGCAACCAGTCCGCTCCCAATAAAGCAGAGCAGCCCTCCGCCGAGCCGGAGGTAGTTGCATTTACCTCGGCCGAGTCCGGCACCTGCTTATCCTGGGACATCGACGGCAAGGGAGAAATCTCCAACTTCGCCGAGATTTCCTGCGATAAGCCGCACCGCTTTGAGGTTGCTGCTCGCGAGGATCTCAGCACCTACCCCACCAGTGAGTTCGGCCCCGACGCTGAGCGGCCCGACGTCACCCGCCAGAACGCGCTGCGCGATGAGCTGTGCGAGTCCAGCACCCTGGGCTACCTGCACGGCAAATGGGATCCAAACGGCAAGTTCGACATTGCATCCGTCCTGCCGCCACAGGCAGCATGGCAGCAAGGAGATCGCACCCTACTCTGTGGCCTACAGACCACCGATGAGGCAGGCGTTCCACAGCTAAATACCGGCAACGTGGAAGCGGTGGATCAGTCGGTCGTCGCCAAGCCTGGCGAATGCCGCAGCATTGATGACAAGCAGATCGTGCGCACCGTGGACTGTGCGCAGCCGCACCAGCTGGAGACCGTATCCATCGTGAACCTAGGCGAACACTTCACCGGTGGCTACCCCAACGGTGAGGAACTAAACTCCTACCTCAACGAAACTTGTACGGCCGCCGCCATCGAGTACCTGGGCGAGGAAGAAAACCTTTATCAGTCCACCTTGCAGCCCTTCTGGGGCTCGGTCAGCGAGGCCGCATGGAACGGTGGCAGCCGCTCCGTGAACTGCTCTTTGATGCACCCAAACGATGGCCACTTCTCCGCAATCACCGGCTCAGCCACCGGCGGCCGTGACGCTCTGACTATCGACGGCGCGCCACCAGCAGTCCAGCCAGAGCGCAATCCGGTGCGCAAGCCTTCCGCAGCGCCCACCACAGCGCCTAACGCACAAGGCGCCCCAGCAGACAATAACTCGGCGGCTAACGCTCCGGCACCTGCCGCGCAGTAATAAGCCGAGCAAATCGGTAATACAAAAGGCGATAACGAGCAGCAGGTGTATTTAGTAAGCGAAGAGCGCTTCGATGAGATGGTCAACGATGCGCTCGATAAACTCCCGGACGAGTTCGTCCAGCGGATGCGCAACCTGGCCATCTTGGTGGAGGATTTCAACGCAGAAAATCCCCACCTGTTGGGCCTCTACGTGGGCGTGGCCCTTCCAGATCGCACTTTCGACCACACGGGCTTTCTACCCGACACCATCTTCATCTACCGCGGTGCGCTGCAGGAATGGTGCAACACGGAAGAAGAGCTGGCGCACCAAGTCGAGGTGACTGTCTTCCACGAGCTAGGCCACTACTTCGGGCTAGAAGAACACGAGCTACACCATCTGGGCTGGGGTTAGCCCCCTCGGCTAGATGCTGCTGGATTCTTCCATATCGGTATCTGCCCAGCGCTTCAGTGTCCACTTGCCAAAGGGCTGGCCGTTGGGTTCCATCACCGTAAAACGTCCGTTTGCCATGTACCCGGTGTAGGCGAAGTCCGCGTCGACTCCGGTGGCGTGACGGCTGACCACACGAATGGCAGCGCCATGGCTGACAACGACCGCGTCCTCGTCCTCGCCTAAGTTAGCGGCAATTTCTTCAATCACCGGCTGATAGCGCTCCAAAACGTTGCGGTAGGTCTCGCCGCCTTCCATGCAGGCGTTCTCGTCGCCGTCGAGCCAGCCGCGCAGCGCCACCATGTAGGAGCGGTGGGCGTCCTCGCTGCCGTCCATCTCGAAGTCGCCGGCGAAGACTTCGTGGATGCCCGTCTTCACCTCCACAGGCACACGGATTTGGCCGGTGGCCTTGGCAAAAGACTCCGCCGCCAGCATCGCGGTTTGCTGGGCGCGCAACGCAATAGAGCAATAAAAGCGCACCTTGCGGCCTGCGGTTAGCTCCGCAAGCTCTTGGCCCACGTCCGTGGCCTGACCACGGCCACGCTCGGTAAGCTCGGCTCCCGGCGGGCGTGTATCAAGCAGGTGCTCGACGTTGGAGTAGGTCTGGCCATGGCGCACGAGAAAGATTCTTCCGCTCATAGTTTCCTACACTATTGGCCCTTCCGTGCCCGCGCTACCCATTCATCTGCCGCTTTCAAGCGCGATAGATCACGCGGCTGCGTGCCCTTATCCGAATAGGAGGGCCACGAACCCAAGAAGACGAGTTCTTCCGCGCGCAACCACAATGCGCGCAGCGCTGCGGCCACGGGTTCGTCATCGATGTGGCCTACTAGTTCCACGTGGAACCTATACGTGCCGAGTCCGGTGCGGGTAGGTCGCGATTCGATGCGGGAAAGATCCACGCCGCGGTGGGCGAATTCCTCCAGTGCGCCGACCAACGAACCGGGTTCGTTGGGAAGGGTAAAGACCACTGCGGTCTTGTCACGACCGGTGCGGGTCGTTGGTTTTCCGGGCAGCCCCGCGAGGACGAAGCGGGTGGTGGCGCCCTGGACGTCGGCCACGGCATCGGCAAGCGTGTCCAGCTCAAAGAGTTCCGCGGCGCGGGCCGGCGCTGCTGCCGCATCGACTTCCCCCGCAGCTACCGCCTGGGCTGCGGCGCCATTGGAGCTGGCGGCAACAAACGTGGCAGCGGGAAGATTCTCTGCCAACCAGCCACGGGCCTGCTGAAAGGCCACCGGATGGGTGGAGAAGGTACGCACGTCATTGGGCTTAGTGCCGGGCCGAACCATGATGCTAAACGCAACAGACAGGTCGACTTCGCGATAGATCTGCACTGCGTCGCCATCGACCAGGGCGTCGGACGTGGCGGTCACCGCACCGTCGACCGAATTTTCCAGGGCAACGCAGGCATAGTCCGCTTCACCTGCGCGCACCGCGTTCACAGCTGCCGCGGGCGAGTCCACTGGCAGCGGCTCCACTGCAGCGAATTCACTGGCCATCTGCTGCAGGGCAGCCTCGGTGAAAGTACCGGCGGGACCAAGGAAGGCAATTTTTGTTGCGGTGCTCATGCTGGCAACCCTAGCCCACTAGACTGTGGCGCCATGGAGTTTTCCCCGGATTTCAGCTTGGCGGCTCTCCGCGAATCGCTTGGGCATTTAAGCGCCGAAGAGCATGGATTTACCCACCTCGACTTGGAGCGCGCACCACAGGCGGAAGGCCGGTTGAGCGGGTGGATACTCTCCGCCAAGGATCTCAACGATGTAGCGGGCATGCCTACCACCATGGGGCATGCGCAGCGCACCTATCTCCCAGAGTTCAGCGATCCTTTCATCGAGCGCTTGGAGCAGCAGGGAGCGCGCATCGTGGGTAAGTCCGCGGCACCGGAGCTGGGCCTGCGGATAGATACGGAGCCGGTAGGCCTGCCACATCCAGATAATCCGCTCTATCCAGGAAAGACGCCGGGTGGTTCCTCGGGCGGTGCGGCCGTGCAGGTGGCCCGAGGGTTGCTGCGTGCGGCCCATGCTTCGGATGGAGGCGGCTCCATCCGTGTGCCCGCTGCGGCTTGTGGCGTGGTGGGCTTCAAGCCCTCCGGCGAGGAGCTGGCGGTGCAGGGCTTTATTGCGCGCACTCTTGACGACGCCGCTTTTCTCCACGAGCTGCGCCCACGGACGCCACGCGCACGGGTAGGCGTGCTGGTCGATCCGCTCTTTGCTTCCACGGCCGTTGCCCCGCACATGGTGCAGGCGGTCAATCAAGCAGCGCAGGTACTGGAGGGCCAGGGTTTTGAAACGGTGTCGATTTCGCCCTATCCGCAGGCAGGCGAGACATTCCAAGCTTTCCAGAACCTATTCATGCGCAAGCTGGCCAAGCTCCCGGAGACCACCGGCTATGCCGAGTGGATTCGCCAGCACGGGATGCAGGTTAGCAACGCGGAGCACGCGGCGGCGCGCGAACACGCGGCGCAGCTGCCAGCGTTGTTAGCGGAGTACTGGCAGGTAGACGCCATTCTCACACCAATGCTGGCCTATGATCCGCCCAGGCGCGGCGCGTTCACCTCCCTCCCGCACCAGGAGAATTTCGACGAACAAACGCGGTGGTCGCCGTGGGGCTCGCTGTTCAACGTCGCGATGCTGCCCGCGGTTTCGATTCCCTGGAAGGTGCCAGACCATCCGCCGGTGGGCGTGCATTTGGGAGGCATCACGCTTGACGACGCCGAGCTGCTCGGCCTCGCGAAAGTGCTGCACCCATGACGCGCAATCTACACAAGGATGCTCGACCCCAGGCGATGCGAGCAACGCTGACGGAAATCCTCATCGTCTTGGCCTTGAGTTTTGGTATTTCGGGCGTGCGCTCGGTGCTGCGGCTCATCGATGACCTGCTCAATCCAGCACCGCTAAACGAGCAATCGGTGACCATCAACTCGAGCCAATCTGTCTCCCCGTGGCTGGACCTGGGCCTGCAGCTCTGCTCCGCCGCCGTGCTGTTTTCCTGGGGCGCGCTGGCGCTCTATTTGCTTTCGGTCCGAAACAAACCCGCGGCGATGCTTGAGCGTTTCCCGCGTGTAAGGGATTGGCTGCAGGGCGCAGGCCTGGCCGCGCTCATCGGGTTGCCGGGGCTCGCACTGTACTACTCTGCGCTGCACTTTGGTTGGACCAAGGAAGTCGTCCCAACCTCCTTCGATAATGCCTGGGTGGAAATGCCAGTGCTGCTTTTGAAGTCAGCCGCGAACGCCTTTGCCGAGGAAGTCGTGGTGGTCTACTGGTTTATGACCCGCCTGCGCCAATCAGGCTGGGCGCTGCCGGCCACCCTCGCGGCGTCATCAATCCTGCGCGGTTCTTATCATCTCTACCAGGGTGTATCGGCAGGTTTCGGCAACATCGTGATGGGGCTGGTCTACGGATACTTCTATGCCAAGACCGGCAAGGTCTGGCCGCTTATCATCGCGCACTTTCTCATCGACGCCGTGGCTTTCGTGGGATATGCCCTGCTTTTCTAGATTGCGTATTCTGTTTATTCACGGCCCAGTTCGGGACACACGCATGTGGACAAACGCATGTACACATATGGGACAGGAGTGAATTCGATGTAGAGTTGAGCGCATGACTGAATCTGGACGAGACCCGCATCGCGAGGCACGCCGCGCAGGTGATAGCCCTGTGCCCGCCTCCGGAGCAGATTCCGGCGCAGGCTCGGCCGCAGACTACGTGCTCGGTGCTGACGGCAAACCTATAAGGGACCGCTTTGGGCGCCCAGTGCGGCGTCGCCAAGCAGCGCCGCGCCCACCGCGGGCA
This sequence comes from Corynebacterium sp. HMSC06D04, assembly GCF_001807315.1. Classification (NCBI taxonomy): domain Bacteria; kingdom Bacillati; phylum Actinomycetota; class Actinomycetes; order Mycobacteriales; family Corynebacteriaceae; genus Corynebacterium; species Corynebacterium sp. HMSC06D04. Next base: position 21,633 of record NZ_KV788554.1, on the reverse strand, counting down.
GGATCTGCGGCGAGTAACCCTAGCTCCCGCCCAACCTCTCCCCGCCCGGAAGAAACCCGTTTTGATGTGGGCGCATACATGGAGCGCAATCAGGGCGCGCCACGGCGCACGCCGCCCCGGCTCGAGCAACAGCCTATGCCACAGCGCGCGCCTCGGCGCGCAACGCCGGATGTACCGCGCAGCTATCGCTCACCTGAAGGCACAAGGGGCGTAAAGCCGCAGCGTCCGCATCGCCGCCGCAAGAAGGTAAACCCGATTAAGAAGTCTTTGGGCTGCCTGGGCTGGTTCGTGGCGATCATGCTCGTGCTGACTTTGGTCTTTACCTTGTGGACGGATTCGCGCCTGACCCGCATCGAGGCGATGCCGGAACAGCAGGTCTCCAATACGGCGGGCACCAACTGGCTGTTGGTGGGCTCCGATTCCCGCCAGGGGCTGACGGAGGAACAGCAGGCAGAGCTCGGCACCGGCGGTGACGTGGGCGTTGGCCGTACCGATACCATCATGGTCCTTCATATTCCGACCTCCGGCAAGGCCAAGCTGGTCTCCATTCCCCGCGATAGCTACGTCGAGGTACCCGGCTTCGGCATGGACAAGATCAATGCTGCCTTTACCTATGGTGGCCCGCAGCTGCTGACGGAAACCGTGGAGCAATCCACTGGCCTGCACATCGACCACTATGCCGAAATCGGCATGGGCGGCCTGGCCAACGTGGTCGATTCTGTTGGCGGCGTAGATATCTGCGTCAAGGAAGCGATTGATGATCCGCTCGCCGGCATCAACCTGCAGCCGGGCTGCCAGGAGCTGCGCGGACCGGAGGCGCTGGGCTATGTGCGTACGCGCGCTACCGCGATGGGCGACCTTGACCGTGTCCAGCGCCAGCGCGAGTTCTTCGCAGCGCTGCTGGATAAGATCACCTCGCCGGGCACGCTGATCAATCCGTTTAGGACCATCTCCCTGGTCAACCACACCGCCAGCTCCTTCATCGTGGGCGAAAAAGACCACGTCTGGCACCTGGCCCGCGTGGCGCTGGCCATGGCCAGCGGCGTGGAGACCGAGACCGTGCCAATCGGCGGCTTCGAGGACACCACGGTGGGCAACGTGGTGCTCTGGGATGAAGAAGCAACCCAGCAGCTATGGGATTCGCTGAAGTAAGACCGCTCCCGGTAAAGCAGCGATCATGAAAGGGGAGGCACCTCATCGGAGGTGCCTCCCCTTCTTTGTGTCTTTTGTAGGCGCATCGTCCGCGCGGGAAGTACTAAACAGCTACTTTCTAGCGCAGGGTGACCTGGCGGGACTTGATGTTCTCGAGCTGCTTGCGCTCGTCGGAGTTCAGGTTCTCGTCGTTGTCGATCTCTGCGGCGAGTGCCTTGTCTACGCGGGCAAGCTCTGCCTCGTAGGAGTCGAATGCTACCTCTGGCTGCAGGTCAAAGACCGGCGCGATGAGGCCGTGGGTGCGGAAAACGCCGGCGAACTTGGTGTTTTCACCAAGGTTCAGCTCGCCGCGTGCTGCAACGCGGGCCAGGGCGTTCAAGAAGGCGTTCTCATCATCGTTCGGGCGTACCCAACGGATGTGCGCCTTGCCGCCGCCGGCGTTTGCCCAGAAGGCGATGCCCTCGATGTCGTTGCCTACCTGGTGGGACTCGATGACGGAGTCGTTTGCCATCTGCATGGACTGCGCCACCTGCGGGGTGATCTGAGCGCCCTCTGGCATCCACCAGGAGAAGTCCTGGTAGACGTTGATATCCAAGTCTGCAGATTCCTCAAGCAGCTCGCTAAGAGCCGGCTCGGAGCCGTCTGCCGCGGTGGACTCAAGGGTAGAGCCCGGCTCATTATTCTTTACCCAGTTCAGGGCGAATGCGAGGTCGCGGCCCGGGTTGTGGGTGTGGGACTGTACCTGCAAGCCCACGAATGCGTCGCCGCCGAACTCATCGTCACGGATGAGTGCGGCAGAAGCGCCCGGCAGAACGGTGGCGACATAAACGTCCTTGTCAAAGCCCTTGAGGGAAAGCTTTGCAGTCGCGGAAGGAACGAATTCCTGCATCGCAACGAGGGAAGCCTCAGCGCTCAAGCCGCCAAACGGACGGGCGTCCTTTTCTAGGGCCGCGCGCTCTGCGGCGCGAGCAGCTAGCTTGGCCTGACGGCGAGACATTCCCTCAGGCAGCTGTTCCTTGTTCTTTTTCTTCTTGGCCATGTTCACCAATCTACCTGCTGGCTAGAGCTCTATGGCGTGTAGGGCCACTTCTGGTTGATTCGTGGCCAAAATGTCTATCCCGTTGGACCACGCCCACTTCATGTCATCCGGTTTATCCACCGTCCACAGATAGGTGGGAAGCCCAAGGGCCCCGATGTCATCGGGGCGCAATTTGGCACGCAACAACGACATGCCCAGGCCCGTTGGGCGGGAAAGCAAAACATCCGGGAAGTGCCGCTCCCAGTCGCGACGTAGATAGAAGCGATCGACCTGCGGGGCAAGAGACTGCATGCGCCGGACTGCTTTGTGGGAAAAGGAAATCATGTGGATGCGGGGGTCGTCGAGAAGCCCGGCGTAGCGCAAGCGCAGCACCAGCTGTTCTTCAAGGACATCGCCCTGGCCGGAGGGATGCTTGGTTTCGATGTAAAGGTGATGCGGGTTATCGCCCAGCATCTCCAGCAGTTCATCGAGCAGCAACATGTGCTGGCCGCCGCCGATATCGACCTGGTGCAACTCCTCCCAATCCATCTGCGCGATGCGGCCTGGGCGGCCCGCGGTGCGGTCAAGGGTGGCGTCATGGTTGACCACCACCTTGCCGTCCCGGGACAGGCGGATATCGCACTCGAGGCCGTGAATCGGCAGCTCCAGCGCCTTAGCAAATGCAAGAGGGGACAATTCCGGATATTTACCGGAGTATCCCCTGTGTGCGACGATTTTCACTATCCGAAGATCTCAGTCTTGATCTTGTTGAGCGTTTCATAGGAAGCGCGGAAGCGCTCCTTTTCGTGCTCGTCGAGCGCCAGCTCAACGACCTTGTTGATACCGGAGCGATCGATCACTGCCGGGGTGCCGATGTAGGCATCCTCAACGCCGTACTGGCCCTGCAGGTACGCAGAAACCGGAAGCACAACTGCCTGGTTCTGGATGACTGCACGAGTGATGCGTGCCAGGCCCATGCCAATGCCGTAAGAGGTGGAACCCTTGGCATCGATGATCGTGTAGGCAGCGTCGCGAGTATCTTCGAAGATCTTCTCGATGCGCTCGTTGTAGCCCGGGTCCTCCTCGGAGCGGTGGGACAAGGACACACCGCCGATATTGGCCGAAGAGACAACCGGGAGCTCAGAGTCGCCGTGCTCGCCGATGATGTAGGCGTGGACGGAGGTCGGAGCGATGTCATCCATCTCCGAGAGCATGTAGCGATAACGCGCGGAGTCCAGGATGGTGCCGGAGCCGATGACGCGCTCATGCGGCAGGCCGGAAGCCTTCCACACTGCGTAGGTCAAAAGGTCCACTGGATTGGAAGCAACCAGGAAGATGCCATCGAAGCCGTTGGCCATGACGTCGGAGACGATCGAGTTCATGATGTTGACGTTCTTATCCACCAGCTGCAGGCGGGTTTCGCCCGGCTTCTGCGCGGCGCCGGCGCAAATGACCACCATTGCGGCATCAGCGCAATCCGCGTAGGTGCCCTTGGTGACGCGGGTGCGCGAAGGCGCCCAGACCACGCCGTGGTTCAAGTCCATCACGTTGCCGGCGAGCTTCTTCTCGTCGATGTCGATGATGGCCAGGTGGTCGACGGTTCCTTGGTTAACGAGTGCGAATGCGTAGGCAACTCCAACATCACCTGCGCCGATGAGTACGACTTTGTTTCCTACATGATTTCCCATGAGCCCTATTGTGCCCCGAGTCCCCCAACTTCGCCTGTTGTACGCCCGATCTCACACAAGGGACTGTCCGATTTCACATCATTTATGCCCGATCAAACATCCCCTGCACGAGGGTGAGGATGCTGGTTGAATGGTTCGCATGCGTGATATCGCCCGCAAATTCGCCCGCACCGCAGCCATACATACCCTTTCAGCTGCGGTTTTCGGCCTGGAAGTGCTAAGCGATCTTACCCCTGGAGTACGCATGACGGGCAGGAGACGTTTGCCACAAAATATGGCGCCCGGCATCTTCGCCGCCGAGATTGCCACCTGGGCGGCGGTCTCACCCTCGCTCCTTCCTCGCCCGTGGTGGGTCACGGCCGCCAACGTCGCCATCGGGCAGGCAGCCGGACATTTCACGGCAACCACCGCTGCGTTTATCACTAAACGCGGGCTGCGCTACATCGGTAAGCGCCCGCAAGACAGGGTTGGCCCCACCACCCGCAGCCGCACCCACCTCGCACTGGGCGCAGTCACTCTTTTGATGGGCGTGCGCTCTCTGCGTAATCAGAGCGAGCAGGCCAAGCTGGTCAACAAGTACAACGAACGCGGCCCCCAGTCGGCAGCACTCGGCATCGCCATCGGAATCCTAGGTTATGGCAGCCTGCTCGTCATCGGCGAGGCCGCTCAGCTCACTGTCACCCAGCTCTCCCGCCAGGCCCAACGCTGGCTGCCACGCTGGCTGGCGTGGCCGTTGGCCGGATCAACCGTGGGTTATCTCATGACTTTGTTTAGTGACCGCATGCTGTGGCGGCGCTTCATCCACGACGCCTCGATGCAGGCGCTGCAGCTTAATAAGCTGGTCTATCCCGGCTCTGTGATGCCGTGGGAGCCTGAGCGCTCCGGCAGCCCGTGGTCCCTGGAGCCATGGACTGCCGTGGGCTCACAAGGCCGCGCCTTTTTGGATCGCGGCCCCCGCGCGCACGACATCAAGGACGTCATGCTCTGCTCTGATGCGCACGAACCGATCCGCATTTTCATTGGATTGGTCCAAGGCCGCGGCCCCATCGCTGCCGCTCAACAGGCGCTCGCCGAGCTGGAACGCACCGGTGCCTTCCGCCGCGACACCATTGTGATTGAGATGCCAGCAGGTTCCGGTTGGATCAACAACTATTCGGTATCCGCCTATGAGTTTTTAACCCATGGCGACTGCGCCACCGTGACGCTGCAGTTTTCCTATCTTCCTTCGGTCTTTTGCTACGTCGTGGACCGCAAAGCACCAATCAATGCTGCACGCGAACTCATCGCCGCGGTGCAATCACGCATCAACGATATGCCGGAGGATAACCGGCCGAAGCTTTACTTCGCCGGGGAGTCTTTGGGCTGCTACGGCATCGTTGAAAACTATCGGGACTTGGAGGAATTGCTGGCGGCTTGCGACGGCGCGGTCTTTACCGGCCCGCCGCGGATGACGGCTTTTACCCGCCGTTTGGCCCGCGCCCGCGACCGCGGTTCATTGGAGCGGCTACCGCTTATCGACGCCGGGCGGCACGTCAGGTTTGCCTCCGTACCTGCTCATATGGAGCACGATGCCTTCGGCAACGACTATCAACGCTGGCAGCGCCCCCGCGTGGTCTTTGGCCAACACGCCTCGGACGCCATCGTATGGTGGGATCGCCGCCTTATCTTCATGCGCCCTGACTGGATCCAGGAACCCACCCCAAGGACGCTGTACGCAGATACCTTCAGGCGCCTGCCATGGGTGCCGTTTATCACCTTCTGGCAGGTTGCTTTGGACCAGCTCAACTCCCTCAACGTTCCCGGCGGGCACGGGCATAACTACTTCGAGGAAACCTTCTGGTACTGGGATAGCGTGCTCGGCTCACAGGCGCGTACGCAGCTAACGCCAGAACTGGCAGAGCGCATGCGCGCCTTCGTCGAGCGCGACCAGCTCAACAAGCCTTCCGATTTCCGGCACCAGGTAAAAAAGCGTTTTTAGCTAAGAAACGCTTCTCGCTCTATCCCGGCATGGCTGGGTCTTAGCCACACTTCACGCCAGTGGAATGATGCGGGCAGTAGCCGTGCGGGTTTTTGTGCAGGTACTGCTGGTGCTCGTCTTCGGCGAGGTAATACTCGCCTGCGTCGGTCTCAGATAGCACGACTACTTCGGTGGTGGTGTCACCAAAGCCGGCGTCGGCAAGCTTGCCCGCGTAAGAGCCAACGATGCCCTGAATATCCACGCGCTCGGCCTCGGTCTCTGGATAAAAGGCCGAGCGGTACTGCGTTCCCACATCATTGCCCTGGCGGAAGCCCTGCGTTGGATCGTGTGCCTCCAAGGCCTTGACCACGAGCTCTTTCAGGGTTACCTGCTGCGGGTCATAGGTAATCTGCACGACCTCCGCGTGATTGGTCAGCCCGCGGCAGACCTCGTAATAGGTGGGGTTTGGGGTGGTGCCGCCGGCATAGCCAACGGACGTGGACTCCACACCGGGGGTTTCCCAGAACATTTTCTCCGCACCCCAGAAACAGCCGATGCCGATCACGAGAGACTTCTGCCCCTCCTTCCAGGGGCCGGTAATCGGCGTGCCCAACACAGCGTGCGGCTGCGGCTCCAAGATCGGTTCCGCGCGCCCCGGCAGAGCATCTTCCCGGCTAACGATTTTCGGTTCTGGTTTAAACAACCACGACATGTTTTCTTCCTCGTTTCACTTTGAATTTGATGGTTATTTGATGGTTTTCACGAATTTTCTTCGGGCCGTTTGGCCACCGTTTAGGGCCAAGGCCTGCTCTTCGATGCGGACGAGTGTAGCGCAGGGTGGAAAAATTGTGGCGGAATACTTTCAGCGCTCCTATCATTGGGCACCGTACCCAAAGAAAGGAATTAACAATGGCTGTCTACGAACTTCCAGAACTCGACTACGCATACGACGCACTCGAGCCACACATCTCCGCAGAGATCATGGAGCTGCACCACACCAAGCACCACGCTAACTACGTTGCTGGCGCAAACGCTGCTCTCGAGGCTATCGACGCTGAGATCAAGGGTGAGGGCAACGCTGACCGCCTGCGCGCTCTGTACAAGAACCTTGCTTTCAACCTGGGTGGCCACACCAACCACTCCATCTTCTGGAAGAACCTTGGCCCTAACGGTGGCGGCGAGCCAACCGGCGAGCTGGCAGAGGCTATCAACCGTGACTTCGGTTCCTTCGAGGCTTTCCAGAAGGCCTTCAACGCTGCGGCTCTTGGCCTGCAGGGCTCCGGCTGGGCAGTGCTTGGTTACGACCACATCGCTGGCCGCCTGCTCGTTCAGCAGCTGACCGATCAGCAGGGCAACACCTCCATCAACTTCACCCCGCTGCTCATGCTGGATATGTGGGAGCACGCTTTCTACCTCCAGTACAAGAACGTGAAGGCTGACTACGTCAAGGCAGTCTGGAACGTATTCAACTGGGATGACGTTGCTGAGCGCTTCGCTGCAGCTTCCAAGTAAGCGTTAATTCACGCTCTTAGAGCCGGCCTTTACCCGCCTTTGATTGGCAGGAAGGCCGGCTTTCTTTTTGTTTTCACCTACTTCTCGAGCCCTTGTTAGCCCCTGCCTTTAGCCCAGGCCCCTTCCACGATGAAGTCGCGGAACTGCGCGACCGGCGGAGCCTCATCTCCTTGCCGCCAGACGAGGCCAAGCTCGCGGTAGGCGGGCGGCTGCAGCGGAACGAGGTTCCCCACCTGCAGGTAGGGGTCGTCGAGGGGCAGAAGCGCGCTACCCAGGCCGGCGGCAACGAGTCCTGCTACAGTGGTTAGCTCCATCGACTCAAAGACCAACCGTGGGCTAAAGCCTGCACTGTCTGCCAGGGCGTCGAGAAGCATGCGCGTGCCATACCCGGGAAGCATGCCGATGAAGGGTTCCTCGCGGAACTCGGCGATTCCTACCTCCGCGCGGCCTGCGGCCCAGTGCCCCTCGGGCACGGCGAGCCCCAGCCGCTGCCTCTCGATCTGATGCCAACCTACCTGTGCGCTAGTTGCCGGCTCCGCCGCTTCGGGCAAAGTAGGCCGCGGGCCCACCAGCGCTAGGTCAGACTCGCCCGCGAGCACGCGGCCAACCAGCTCTTGCGCGGCGCCTTGATGCAGACGAATATCCACGTTCGGATGCTGTGCGCGATAAGCCTTGACCAGGTCAGGGACCATCCAGGTGCCCAGCGAATGCATGAAATCTAAGCGAACCGTGCCGCGTTCCGGGTCCATGAGCCGGGCCACCATATCCCGCCCGGCGCGCTCGGCGGCGAGCATCTTCCGTGCGTGCACTACGAATGCCTCACCGCGGGTATTGAGCACCAGCCTGCGCCCCACGCGGTTGAAAAGACTTGCCCCCAGCGCGCGCTCCATGCGTTGCACTCGGCGGGTGAGCGCAGACTGGGAAATGCCTAGCTCATCGGCCGCGGCGCCCACCTGCCCGAGCTCCGCAACGGCGACGACGCCACGAACGTCATCCAGGTTCATTCCCGCACCCACTTTTCTATATGCGCCGTCTGCATTAAGTTTCTAACTTTCAGACATTTTACACATGCATTGCCGCCACGCATGCTATTTATATGACTAGAACCCGGCGCGCCATGCTCGCAATGCTCTTCGTGGGGCTGGCGATCTTTTCCTGTCTCTACACCACCCAAGCCCTACTGCCCACGCTGGTGGAACAGATGGGGCTCAGCTCCACGCAGGCCGCCCTGACGGTGTCAGCGGCCACTGGCGCGCTGGCACTATGCGTGATTCCCGCTTCCATCCTTTCGGAGCGATTCGGACGCGGCCGCCTGCTCATCGTCTCGGCGGTGGGCGCGACGTTGCTGGGCTTAGTCGTACCGCTAGCCCCAAACGCCGCACTGCTCATTACTTTGCGGGGCCTGCAGGGCGCGGTGATTGCCGGCGCCCCAGCCACGGCTATGGCCTGGCTATCTGAGGAGCTTTCTGCCACCGATCTCGCCCGCGCGATGGGCCTCTACATCGCCGGCACCTCCATCGGCGGGCTAACCGGCCGTCTCGTGCCCACCAGCATCGTGGAGTTCAGCTCTTGGCGATGGGCGTTGTTCGGCTCAGCCTGCGTCTCGTTGTTTTTCGCCCTCGTTTGCATCTTGTTGCTGCCTGCACAGCGCAACTTCACCCCTAAGGAACTGCGCTTTGGCAACGAGCTACGCGCCATCTTTGGCCATCTGCTCAACCGCAAACTGGTGGAGCTATACCTCGTGGCATTTCTGGCGATGGGCACCTTTGTCTCGATGTACAACTTCTTAGGATTCCGGCTCATCCAGCACTTTGGCCTGGCGCCAGCGCTGGCGGGTTCGGTGTTCCTCTTCTACTTGAGCGGCACGTGGGCCTCGGCTCGCGCAGGCCGGCTGGTACAGCAGATCGGCCATGGAAAGACACTGTTTTCTTCCTGCCTCCTTTTCGCGCTCGGTATCTTTGCCTGCGCCGGCCCCCTTCCGCTAGTTCTGCTGGGCATCGTGGCGCTGACGGTCGGTTTCTTTGCCGCGCACTCCACGGCTTCCGGCTGGGTGGGCCACCTGGCCACCCATGACCGTGCGGAGGCCTCCAGCATGTACGTCTTTTGTTATTACTTTGGTTCTTCCGTCCTGGGCGCGGTGGCAGGCCTGCTTTTCGACGCCCTGCCCTGGGCCGGCTTCATCGCCTGTTACGGCGGCGCGGCGCTGGTACTGACAGGCCTGACTTTGACCTTGAGAAAAAACGAATAAACTCGTGTTTTATGGATAAATGGTCAGCGCGCACGTGGCATCGCCGGGCCTCGCGTCCCGTGACAATCTGGATGATGGTCTTCATCGTTGCAGGCGCTATCCACACTTTTATCCCGAACGCGCGCTGGGTGCTCATTCACATCTTCACGCTGGGCATTCTGAGCAACTCCATCGTGGTGTGGTCCCAGCACCTTTCTGAGAAGTTTGTGCAAACCCGCCTGCCGGATTCCGCCCGGCCCGCCCAGCTCACCCGCATCTACGTGCTCAACGCGGGCATTGTGCTGGTGCTTATCGGTCAATTGCTTCTGCATGCGTGGTCACAGCACTGGATACTCACCCAGGTCGGCGCCACGATAGTTGCTGCGATGATTGCCTGGCATGGCGTTTCCTTGTCCGGCCAGTGGCGTGGAAGCAAGGGCAAACGCTTCCGCCCCGTCATTGCCGCCTACGTCGCCTCCGCCTTCTTCCTCGCGGTGGGCGCTGCTTTGGGCGCGCTGCTTTCGGTGCATCCTGCCCACCCACAGCTGCTCATCGCCCACGTCACGGCCAACGTCGCCGGCTTCGTGGGCTTGGCCGCGGCCGGCTCGCTGACAATCTTGTTCCCGTCCATCTGGCGCACCAAGGGCGTCAACAAGCGTATGCGCCCAAGCTTCCTTTTGTTGGCGCTCGGCGTTGTCATCACCTTGGTCGGCACCATTGTTAACCACCCGGAGTTCGGGCTCGCGGTCTACTGCGTGGGTTGGGTCTTAAGCCTTGAGGGATGGGTCACCAACGTGCTCAATGTGGCTAAGGATCCGCGCGGGCGGGTGAACTACCCTTCGATCTCCGTTCTGTGCTCCGCTTTCTGGCTGGTAGGCGCGCTGACCTACTACACGGTGCAACACTTCTTTAGCCCTGAGCCCGGCATTCCCACGCTTGGACTGGTGGTGGGCTTTGCCGCACAGCTCCTCTTTGGCGTGATGAGCTACCTGCTTCCCATCACCATGGGCGGCGGCCCGGCAGCCACCCGTTCGGGCCTGCAGGAACTCAACCGCTTAGGCCTGCTGCGCGCCACTTTCATCAACGGCGGCGTGGCGATCTGGATGTCCTCGACGACAGTCTGGGTCACCCTGTGCGCCGCCCTCTTGTGCATCGGCTCCCTCGCGGTTTACCCGGTGCTCATCGTACGCGCGGTGAAAGCCCAGAAAGCAGTGCTGCAGAAGAAAGCCGAGGGCCCTGCCCCGGAGACCACCATTCCGTGGCACCAAGTGGGCATAGGCGCTGCCATCCTGGCACCACTGCTGCTGTTCTAATACGCAGACTCGTCGCTTACAGCGGCGGTTCCGGCGTATCCAGGATCGGAGGATGCTAGAGAGATTAGATAAAGCCCCAAAGGCTAGATGCTAGAAAGCGCAGGCACGCCCGGCGCGCCAGCACTCATAAAGTCGCGCACGGCACGGGTGGCCTGCACGTCGCCAGAATTATAGTCAAGGATTTGCTGGCGAACTTCCATATCCCCTGCCAATGCTTCGCGGCGGGCGTTGACGGATTCCTCGCCGTCGAAGTCTTCGGGCCATTGAAAACCGGCAACGGGAGCCACGGTCTTAAGGCCGAGCCCATAGGGGCCCATAAAGTTGCGCTTGACGTGGACAAACATGTCAACCCACTCGGGTGAGGCGATGAACTCTTCGACCTCTTCGAGCTGTGGGGCGCCAAAACGCTTGGCGGACATGCGCATCCAGTGGTTCTCACCGTGCGCGGAATAGCAATAGGCCGCGAAGGTCTTGCCCGCAGCATGCGCCTGGGCACGCAAGCCCATCAGCCACTCCCAGAACTCCGCGAAGTTAGCGGCCTCAGCGCGCCCGCCGAGCGGTTCCCAGGTCACGAAGGCGTGGTACTCACCCTCATACCAAGCACCCCAGAGATAAGCGCCCTGGTCCAGGTAGGCCTCCATGTCCACATCGACTTCGACGTCGGCACGTGGCACGGTGAGTCCGGGCTGAGCGCTCTGTGCAGTTTCATCGCGGCGCAAAAGTGGCTCGCCCACGCGCCAGGCCTTGGCGAGCTGGGAGGGCTCGCCCAACTGGGCGTCGATAAGCGCTTGCACCGTCTCAATGCCCTTTTCACGGTAGGCCTTGGCGCGATCGCCCGGCAGGAACAGTGAAATGTCGTCGCGGGCGCGCAGCTCAGGCTCGCACAGCTTCCAGAAACGGCAGGTTGCGCACTCTTTGACGCGGCGTGGACCCGTGGGCAAAGGCTCCGCCAACGCACTCGCGACGTCGAAACGTGCGGTGTCGGTGAAAAATACCCGCGAGCGATCCTGGCCAATCGCTCCGCCCCGGCCCGAATTTAGATCAAGGTCCTCCAGCGCACGCGCGGCAAATGCCAGACGATAGCCGTCGACGGAATGATGCCGCAGCTTATAAGGCACCTCTAGTGGTTCACTAAGGCCTACCCTGTGGGTGGGCACCGCCAGAGTGCGCGCATTTTCGTTACGGCGCGCTACGCGGTGATTCGAGACGATGATCGGCGTATAGGCCTCCCCCTCACGCAGCAGAAGGTCTATTTCTACCTTCCATTCGCCGGTGGCGAAAATGGCTCCCGTAATATGCGTGTATCCATAAGCCAACGCTTCTAGCGTGGCCATAGAACGCTCCCACTCATCACCTTCCAAGTCGATGCGCCGGAAGCGGCCGGGAGCCTTGACCGGCAGGTTCGCCATCGCGGCTTCTACGGCGGCCACGTGCCTTTCGGCCCGGGCCTTGGAGGCCTCAGTTGGTTGGATCTCCGGATGGGCACGCCGCTGCACCAGCCTATAGCGGCACCCCACGAGGTCCGCAGCACCAAGCACATCCTTCACAACGGGTGAGCTTAATAGAACAGCAAGGTAAAGTTGAACCCAGACAATTAAGTAAAGGAAAAATTTATGAGCATCGTGAAGAAGATTAGGAAGGCTCGCCGCGAAGCACGCGCCGAGGTCAAGGCCGCTAAGACCCGCGTCAAGGCAGAGGTTAAGGAAGCATCCAAGGCCCAGAAGCGCCAGCAGAAGATCCTGGCCAAGCAGGAAAAGGCGCTTATCAAGTCCGAGGAGAAGGGCCTTAAGAAGCGCCGCAAGCACGAAAAGAAGATGGCACAGCTCGAGCTCGATAAGCTCAAGCACGGCCGCCTTAACAAGGACAATGTCAAGCGTTACGCCGGCGCTCTGCGCACCGCTGCCCCACTGCTGCTGCCGCTCGTTTACCGTGGCATCGTTGCGGCACAGGGCCAGCTTGAGGCCAACCGCGCTAAGAAAGCCGGCCTGACCACCGATCAGATGGCGGCATTCTCCGGCCACGGTGCTTCCTTAAAGGCTCGCACCGCAGGCATCCGCAACACCCTCAAGGATTCTGATCTCCCGGCCGGCTTCAAGCGTGACGTAAAGGAGCGCCTCAACGAGGTTGATTCTTCCATCGATAACGCTGAGTACATGACCGACCAGCAGCGCCGCCGCGTGCACAAGACCATCAACGCGGAGATTGACAACATCACCGCTGAAATCCAGCAGCGTCTGTCCGCATAAGGTCGACCAGTAATATCCCGTTTCCCCCTGTGGGCAGTAAGGCCGAGAAGGCTCTACAACACGCCCTGCTCGCGAGCAGCCGCCACAGCGGAGGTACGCGAGCGCACGCCCAGCTTGTCGTAGATGTGCACCAGGTGGGACTTCACGGTTGCCTCAGACAGCATGAGGTCTTGGCCGATCTCACGGTTGGAAGCGCCGGCAGCCACCAGCTTGAGTACCTCTAGCTCTCGCGGGGTCAACGAGGTGCGCGGAGTGCGCACGCGGGTCATCAAACGATCTGCCACGATCGGCGAAAGCGCCGAGTCACCATCTGCGGCGGAATGCACGGCAGCGAGCAGCTCGTTCGGCGGAGCGTCCTTGAGCAGGTAGCCCACTGCGCCAGCCTCAATGGCGCCGAGAATATCGGCGTCGGTGTCATAGTTAGTCACTACGAGAACCTTCGGCGGATGCGCCATGGAGGAGCGAATAGCTGCGGTTGCCTCAGCACCGCCCATCACGCGCGTGCCTTCCACACCGGCGCCGAAGCGCAAGTCCATCAAGATGACATCGATTCCGCCGGCCTGTGCCGCGGACACCGCGGCCTCCGCAGTTGCCACCTCGCCTACAACCTCGATGTCTTCAGCGCCTTCGAGTACGGATCGCAGCCCGAGGCGAACGATCTCGTGGTCATCGGCCAACAAGACCCTAATCACGCGCGCTTCCTCCTAAAGTGGTCGAGACAATCATCCAAAAGTTTAATCTACCGTGCCGCCCAAGGGCATACTAACTGACACCGCAGTACCGGAACCTGGTGTTGACTCCACCACGACCTCACCGCCGAGCTCCTCCGCGCGCCGGCTCATAGCGCTGAGCCCAATATGCCCCAGGCCCGCGGGCTGGTCCTGCACCTCCGCTACGTCAAAGCCATGCCCGTTATCCACGACGTCGACACGCACCTCGTCCGGGGCATAAGTCACGGTGATGCGCGCGCGGGTGGCACCCGCATGCTTGACGACGTTGCCCACCGCGCCCTGCGCGATACGCAAAAGCGCCGCCTCTACCTTCATCGGCAGCTTAACTTCTTCACCTTCTGCCTCCACCTCGACGTTCACGCCGCTAGTGGCCGCGAAGTTCTCAGCCATGCGGTTAAGCGCCGCCTCCAGTGAAGCCTCCGCCAGCGCGGGTGGTTGGAGCGCCGCAATCATGGCGCGGGCTTCGTGCAGGTTATCGGCCGCAGTTCGCCGCGCGAGTTCGATGCGCTCCTGGGCTCGCTTGATGTCTTCCTTCCCCAAGTCCCGATCTGCCGCATGCAGCAGCATCTGGATGGAGGAAAGCCCCTGAGCCAGGGTGTCATGAATCTCGTGCGCGATGCGCTGGCGCTCTGCGATCATGCCGCTTTCACGTTCCGATTCCGCCAGCTGCGAACGCGTCTCGATGAGCTCGCGATTCATCAGGGACAAGGCTCGGAATGCGTAGTAGATAGCCACCGTCACTAGCGCAGAGACCGCAGGTCCCATGACACCGCCGAAGGTCAACCCACCCGGGATCTGCATGATCACCGAAATCGCCGTCGCCGCAATGACGCAGACTATGCCCACGTACAGGTCCAGTACGTAGAGATACAAAAAGAACAGCGCGAAGACCAGGTAAATCGCAACGGGAGCGACGAACATGTCTGCCATCCACACGACGGATAGAATCACCAGCCATAGGTATCGCACGCCCTTTGGCCATTGCTCCAAAAAGACCGAGCCTGCGAAGTAAATTGCCGCAAACGCCGTCAGCAGCAACAGGTTAATCACGGCCTGCCACAACGGCAGGCGCACCGTGCTGAAGATGGCCACCACGAGCAAGGTCGCGGTAAGGATATGAATGCCATTGCGCAAAGCCTCAGTCTCTGAGGAACGCTGGTCTATTGTGGACATCATGCGCAAAAGCCTACTGTCCGGCCTTCTGGCCGTCACGCTCGCCCTCGGCGCCTGCAGCTCCCAGGAGACCGCATCCACCGACTCCGCACCCGCGCCTCACGACGCCGCGCCGTCTTCCGCGGCTCCAGGAGACGGCCTGCCCGTCGATGCCACCGCCGAGCCGAATGCCGAAGAAGCCTGCCCCTATCTCGATACCCAGTGGGTAGCTGATACGAATGGGCAGAGGATGACCCGCACGGCCGTCGACAAGCGCTTTAGCACCCCCGCGTGCATCTTCTGGTCCTATCCGGAAGACCCGCAGGCCACGGTCGTAGTCCGCGAGATGCCGGACGTTGAACAGGCCCGTGCCGTGGTGGATTGGGCCGCCCCGGTCGATTCCACGGAACTAGCCGAGTTCGCAGGCTGGTCCGGCGGCCGCGGCGTCTTCGACGAAGCGTATTCCGTATACGCCGTGCAAAAGGACAACAAGGCCGTGCTGGTGTGGTCGAATCAGCTCCAAACCTTGAAGGCTGAGCTCATCGCCCAAGAGGCGATTAAGAACTTGGGCCTTTAAACCGCCACGTCGTTATACGGCATTATCGTCGAAACCCACGGGAAAATAACCTCCATCAGGAGAAAAAATACGCCAACCGCAATCGCGAGCACCAACACCACTTTGACGGCGGTAGGCCCTGGCAAAAGATTCCATAGTGCGCGATACATCTAGCTCTCCTCCAGTACGGCAGGGGTCTTGCCCTCTACCTTCGGTTCATGTGCGACTTCCATGGCATGGACAATCATGCGCTCCGCATTCGAAAACTGCGGGTGGCAGGTGGTTAGGGTGAGCAAGGCTTCCGACGCCTGCTCGACCGGGGTATCCCAGCCCGGGACAGGGGCGATAACCCCGACATCGCCAGGCAGCGTGATATGCCGACCGCTCAGACCTTGGTACTCAGGCTTAGCCTTCTGTTCAGGGCTAAAGCAATCAGCTGGCGCGCCGTCGATTGGCAACACGCGGTAGGTTATCCACTCCGACTGGGTTTCGACCACGATGGCATCGCAGGTCTCAAGATTAGCCAAGTCATTAAATGGGGCACCCTTGCCCACGCGGTGGCCGGCGACGGCGAAGTTTCCGAGTTCCCCCGGCATCTGACTATCGGTGTAGCGACCTGGACCGCGCAGTAGATCCTCTTCCTGCGTGCCTTCAATGATGGCGAATTGGAAATCCGAGCCGAACGTCGGAATATACATCCGGGCAAAGGCCTCACCCAGCTTGGGGTGGAGTTTTCCGCGGGGGTTATGCCACTGAGTTTCCAAGTTTTCGCTCGCCTTTTCCTGCAGACGGTCAGACTCAAGGTTGGTCCAGTAGGCCTCATAGAAGGCAAAGAGAAGCAAGATGACGCCACTGGTCAGCAATAGCTCACCGATGACGGTGCTCACTCTATTTTTGCTCATAATTTAAACTTAATCGCTGTACAGTACAGAAAGCCCTATCCGCGCCTCGTGAAGGATTAACATGCTCGAAATATTCATGTACCCGGTCTCCGGAATCATGAAGTTGTGGCACATACTTTTCGCCCAATTCCTCGATAGCTCGCTGGCGTGGTTGGTGGCAATCGTCTTCCTTGTGATCACAATCCGCAGCTTTATCGCACCGCTGAATTGGCTTTCGGTGAAGTCGGGGCGCATTGGCGCGCTCATGCGCCCAGAGCAGGTCGCTCTCAATGCCCGCCTCAAAGAGGCAACCACGGTGGAAGAGGCGATGGAGATCCTCACCGCGCAAAAGGAACTGCGTGAGCGATTCAAATTCAACCCGGCGGTAGGCTGCCTGCCCATCTTCATCATCATGCCGATGTTCTTGGGCCTCTACCAGGTGGTTTTGCGCGCCTCCCGCGAGGGCAACAGCGACCATGTGGGCCTTTTAAATCCCGCAGACGTCGCGGCATTCCGCACCACCTTGCTCAACGGAGTACCGATTACGGATTTCGCCCGTGAGCACAAGGATCTTGTGATTCCCATCTTGGTGCTAGCGCTTTTGTTCACCGTTCTGAACATGGTCATCACGCTTTACCGCTCTTATCTGACCACGCAGTTTGATAAGAAGTTCAACCGCCGCATGCTCTGGTTTACGGTCCTGCTCATCTTCTTGGTGCCGTGGCTGCTGTGGAACACCGCAATGAACGCACCTATCCCGGTGGCAATCATTTACTACTGGGGCTGGACGTATCTTTACACGCTCATCCAGACAGTGGTTTATGAGCTAATCCTGCGCCGCCGTTACCCGCTACCAGAGGAAGTCCATGCCTTCCGCCGTGAGACCATCGGCCGCTGGCGTTCCAAGGAAGAAAAGCGCAAAAAGAAAGCCCGTTCCGGCAAGGAGGCAAAGGAACAGGCTAAGGCGAAGCGCAAGGAAAACATGCGCATCGTAGCGCAGGCTCGCAAGCAGCTTAGATCGAATAGTCAGCAGGAGGCGCAGAAAGAAGCTGAATAGCCAGTTCGCGCGCGGTCTTCAGCGGTGAAAGCTCACGGGTAAGGCGCGCGCCTGCCATGCCGCCGTCCAGGAAGATGAGCAGCTGGCTTGCCTGCGTGGCAGAAGGATAGCCGTTCTTTGCGGTAAGCAGCGCAGTCATGGTGTTGTGCACCCAGGTGCGGTGCTCTACGCAGGCTGCCACGATGCCGCGTTCAGCATCGGTTTCAGGGCGTGGATATTCGCCCGCCGCGTTTAAGAAGTGGGAGCCGCGGAATTCGATTCCTGGCTGTTCCTCGATTGCTTTATCGAAGAAGGCCAGCACCTTCTGGTGCGGATCGGTCATGTTTGCGGTACGGGCTTCCCAATCGGCCCGATACTTTTCATCAAGCGACTCCACATATGCAATGACGAGGGCGTCTTTAGAGCCAAAGAGGGAATAAAGGGATGCCTTGGCCACATCCGCCTCGCGGAGAATGCGGTCAATACCGATGACGCGAATGCCCTCGGTGGTGAAAAGATTGGTTGCGGACTCAAGGAGTCGGCTGCGCGGACTCGGACGGTTCCTGCGCGATTTCTTTTCTGGCATATCCTCTCCTAAAACGACAAAACCGGTTCATCTATACAATATAGACAAACCGGTATGTACGCTAATTAATCCTGTTTACTTGGGAGACTTCTTGGTAACCAGGCCGACAATCCACAGAAGCAAACAAGCGCCCAAGGTGGCGACGACGATCATCATGATCCATCGATTCGGGGAGTCAAAACCAACAAAGGACATAATGCCTGCGCCCAAGAGGCCGCCAAGTACACCGACGATCAGGTTGGTCAGAAGGCCGTGATCACGCTTCATAATCTTCTCTGCCAACCAGCCAGCGATAATGCCGACGATGATCGATCCGAAAAATCCTAGGCCCATGCCCATAGCTATCTCCTTTTATTAGTTCTTTCAGCTACAAGCACTATGGTGCCAGCAAAAAATATAAACACAAAAGGGACGATCTGCGTTTCCGCAGGTCGTCCCTCGAAGCGTTGATGAATCGTTAGTTAATTGCCAGGGAACCCCCAGAAACTAGCGCTCTATTCTCCGGAGTCCGGACGCACAACCATCATCGGGCATGGTGCCGACTGCAAGAGTGCGCGGGAGGTGGAGCCAAGAAGCATGCCCTTGAATCCGCCGCGGCCGTGGGAGCCAACGACGAGCAGCTGGGCGCCATCAGCGGCGTCGGTAAGTGCGCGGACCGGACGGTCACGAGCAATAACCTTCTTGACCTGAACGCCTGAGTACTCCTCTTGAAGGGAAGCAATGCGCTCGCTGAGCAGCTCTGCCTGCTCCTTCTCCACGTCTGCCCACTCAGCCTGTGCGGCGGAGAGGCCAGCGAGGGAAGCCTGAACCTGCATGTCCATCCAAGTGTGAACCGCGATGAGCTCGGCGCCACGGGCATCTGCTTCCTTGAAGGCATAAGCGGTAGCCTTCTGGGAAACCTCAGAACCATCGACACCAACAACAACCGGACCGTACTTGTTCAGCTCGGTGACGTTGTTGTTATCACGAACCACAACAACCGGGCAGGCAGCGTGGGAAACCACGGAAGCGGAAACGGAACCCATCACCATGCCGGAGAGACCACCCATACCGCGGGAGCCCATGACAATCATCGTGACGTCCTTGGACATTTCCAGCAGCATGTCAATCGGGGAGCCTTCAGCCACCGTGTGGCCGATCTTCAGATCCGGCGAAACCTCATGAGCGATGGCGCGGCCTTCTTCGATCTTCTCCAGAGTTTCTGCCTGCAGATCATCGAAGAGTTCCTTCGGAGGGACCATGCCCTCTGCGTACAGGAATTGCGGCATGGTGTAGCTGGAGGCAATGCGCAGCGGAATGCCGCGCTTGGTTGCGGTGTTAGCAGCCCAACGAACAGCGTTCTTGGAGGCTTCCGAACCGTCTACGGCAACAACAACAATGTCTTCCTTGGCCATGATGTTTTCCTTTCAGCTGGTTATACCCTCAGTCTAGTACGTACTAACCAATCTCCGCAGTAGTTGCAGCGCCTGCATTAGCTGGGAAAAATACGGAGTACAAGAACTCCGCAATCTGTGCGATTACGGCGCCAATGCCGTTAGAGAAGAATTCAATTACCGGTGCGAGAAGAGAGTCAAAATCCATGGGAAACAGACTAGTGCATATGCGCAAGGGGTTCAGCCCATTGCCAATTAAAGATGGTCTGAATCCGACCAGGGTGCGCGTACCGGCCGGCCCAATTACAGCCTGGGCATTTTTGGAAGAAGTGATTACAGCACAGCGCCATCGCAGTCCGCTTGACGACGCCGCGGCGCTCCAGGCGCGCTTCGACAACAATGAGGTGGTTCTGCGCGACCAAACGGTCCTGCGCTCGGATACACTGCTCAGCACCGACACTGACGTGTTCTTCTACCGCATGCCGGCGCCCGAAACACCGGTGCCCTATGACATCCCGATCATCTATGAGGACGAGCACCTGCTCGTAGTAGACAAGCCGCCATTTATGGCAACGATGCCGCGCGCAAAGCACATCGTCCAGACGGCCACTGTTCAGATGCGCCGCAAGACCGGAATCGACGAACTCACACCCGCGCATCGCCTCGACCGACTTACTTCCGGAATCTTGGTATTTACAAAGACGAAGGACGTACGCGGCGCCTACCAGACACTATTTGCGGAAAGGCGTGTGCAAAAGACTTACGAGGCTATCGCCCCGCTTTCCGACGTCGCGGCGGGCACCGTGTGGGAGTCACGCATCGAAAAGACCCCTGGCGAAATCCAAGGGCGCATTGTGGACGGCCCCGTAAACGCGATCACCATCCTCGCCGACGTGACCGCTGTGGACAACACCGGTTACGAAAATATTCATGGCAAGCAACCCCCGCTCGCCCGCTACACGCTCAAGCCGAAGACGGGTAAGACCCATCAGCTAAGGCTCCACATGTGGCAAGCCGGCGTACCCATTCTCGGCGACCCCGTGTACCCCGTCATCTATCCCGCCGACGCGGAGGACATGCGCGTCCCAATGCATCTCACCGCAACGCACATCGCATTCACCGATCCACTTTCTGGCAAACCTCGCGAGTTCTCCTCAAACTTGCCACTAGTCGCCCATAATTTCCTTCACCCATAAATGTTGTAATTCGTACGTCGATCCCATCGAACTTTTCACCAGGAAAATTACGAGCGTCTACAAACTCATCTTTTACCCAACCCACTAAACCGAAAAGAAATAAAAACAGCCGACCCGCATTCCAAACTTTCAAAAGCCGTGCCTCGCCCACATTAAAATGCAGCGCGCATTAGAGCATTCATGCTCAAGCTATCGTGCCCTGGACCCGACCAGAAAGCAATAACCCTGGCGCGAGCAAACCACCAAACAGGCACGACCCGTTACAGCAACCACGTACAAGCCGCAGACTTAGAGTTATAGCCCGCAGCATAAGGTCACCCCGAACGACTAAGACTCAACGCTCCGCAGACGATGAAGTCGGAGCCGCCGCGACGCAAACGAAACGACAAAACTTGAAAGGGCGACTTACCTCGGTGAGGTTGCGATTCCCCGAAACTACACCGGCACCGTAAGCCCCATAGCAACTCCGTACCCCACTCGTCGCCACTACCCAAGGACCAACCGGTCCACGGCTGCAATCGCAATAGAGAAATCGACGGCGAAATGTCTACTTTCATGCGATCCATCCATAAGAAGCGTTTCGACACTGTGCTTTAAGCCGAGACTAAGGACGGCGAATTGGAACAGTCACCGACACCGTCGCCCACGGGCAATAAATCAGTCCGGCGGCGCGCCGCTATCAGTGAAACTGTCTCTACCTGCACATTCACGAGACGGACAAGCACCAATTGCACAGCTATGCAAACAAATAGACGCAATTACCCACCGGCTCAAAATGGGACTACTCACGGAAAACGTCTCGACTAGCTGAACAACGAATAAAGCGATCTAAACGCCATTCAAAAACGCAGGGATTGAGCATTCCTAAGGGAAACGGGAAAATCGGTGTACAAACAGGAGCACTATTGGAAAACCGGTGTGGCTTGAGTGAATAATTGACGCCGCAAATACCCCTGCGATCACAAGACCTCCAGCTGCTGAGAGCGGCTTGTTGGTAGGGGTGTTGCGG
>NZ_KV788553.1:0-978 GCF_001807315.1 Corynebacterium sp. HMSC06D04 | reverse complement strand
ATGGCCGGAGTAAGAGGTCTTTGTCCTATGACCTGCTGTATCTCGGCGGGGCATGTCGGCGTCAACGTCTAGGGGTATTGAGCAGAGTGATATTTAGCCCGCTGCGTTCGGCTTGGTCGATGTGGATTTGGTCAGGAAACCAGGATGAGGCCGCCGATCCAGCTAAGGAAACGGACGGGGCCTATCGGTGCCAAATGGTGCCAAATGGTGTCAAATGGTGCTAAATGGTGCCAAATGGTGCTACCCTAGTGTTATTGCCACCTGTTACGACAGGATCGGAAGAAGACCCTGGGATCCCAGCCGGACGACTGGACTCAGGGTCTTCGCCTGCCTCTAGAGGGAATCCGGGGCGGGACGGTTGAGGACCACTTTCTCGTGCAGCTTCTCCCAGTACTGCTCTTCCCCTAGATGGACGGAGTTCAGTGCTCCCAGAACGGCATCTGGAATCCAGAGCAGGGGATCATCGCCACCGCGTACGTGTCGCAGTCGGATACCAGCACTTTGTCCTTGGCCCTGCAGGGCAACTATATGGGCGACGTCTCGCCTGTTTTGTGCTTCTTGCCGGCTTTCCAAAGTGACGTTGTGGACGTGCATCTCGGAGAGCTCGAAGTACATCTGCTCCAAGCATTTCCTGCGGTGCCTCTCCGTCTTCTTGCTCACTTCACTCTGGTGGGTGATGATCGCTTGCATGGAGTCGATCTCAGAAAGGGTGTCCACGATTTTTCGGCGTCGGCTATTACGTTCGTCGGTCCAGTGAAGTTTGACCTGGCCAGGAAGTCGTAGTGGACGCAGCTCCTCGCGTATTTTTTCCAAGTCTTGAGTGTCGATGATGGCTGCACACACCATGTACTCCTGCCGGTCTGGGGGTCTAAGGGCGGAGGACTCATCGATGTAGGCGACTAGCTGTGATTCCACCCTGAAATTGTAGCCCGTCCGGGCCGACGCACCCCTCGGCCCGGTACCAACTACCCGGAACAC
>NZ_KV788552.1:0-2522 GCF_001807315.1 Corynebacterium sp. HMSC06D04 | reverse complement strand
CCGCAACACCCCTACCAACAAGCCGCTCTCAGCATTCTTGGGCGCTGGCATCAAGATCCAAGAATTTGCTGATGACGGCACTCGCGTCGTTGTCAGCCACAGGCCAAACATGCTGACCAAGAACGCCATGGGTGTTGCCTTCGGTGGCACGCTCTCCGCCATGACGGACCCGTTCTTCATGCTTGCGTCCATGCATCGACTGGGCAAGGAGTACCGCATCTGGGATGCCGCTGGTGAGATTAAGTACCTGAAACCCGGCCGCGGCACGGTCACCGCCGATATGCGTATCCCCGAGGAGACTTACGCGCTCATCGAAGAAAAGACGGCCAACGGTGAGAAGTATTTGCATTGGTTCGACGTGGACATCATCGATGAGGAAGGCGATGTCGTCGCTCATGTGCGCCGCCAAGTCTATTACCGGCGCAAGCAGAAACAAGCTGCACTTGGCCACAGACGCTGGCTAGTGACGCTTGGACTACTGAGGGTGCTTCCCGAAATTCTTGTGCTGTGTTTATCTAGTGCTTTGAAGCCATTTTGAGCACACCGGGAAAAATTGTGTTGTAGAAAGCCTCACGCCCAACTATTCTTGCGGGTACAGCGCCAACCCAAGAAGGATAAAGCTGGGTTCCCGAATGGGAGTAGGGCTTCGGCCTGAGAATTCCTTTGCTCCGAGGGTTGGCGTTTTTACTTTGCTTTCGCCTTGGCCTGCAAAGCATCAATACACGTCCCTGGCTCTTTTTCGAGTTGTGCAACGATAAACTCGATTGCTCGCTGAGAGTATGTCCAGGATGAATTGGGTTCTCCAGCGGTGCTGCGATCGTGTGCGTACCTGGCATCCTCTCTAAATTGGAATACCTTATTGAAGAGATTGAAGTGCCACCGGTTGAATAACTTTTCCTCGCCTCGGAAGTAAATAGTGGTTTTCGACTTCCTTAACCGGTTTCGCACCTCTTTTACTGCATTACCAACTGTGTAAGGGTAATAGGAAGCAGCATCTCGGATGTCTTTAACGATGGTGACGCCGGCTTCCGCGTCTTTGTCGACATAGACGTTAAGGTCGGCATCCTTCGCCTTCTTGACGATGCGCAGGTTTGTCTCGTAGATGACGGCAGCAGCACCTCCTTCTCCGGTTCCTGCCGCGTCGGCGGCTAGCTGCCTCATCTTAAGAAGCTTCTCTGCGACATGAGGCTCGTACTTCGTCCGAATCACGTCAGGGTCAATTGCACCGCGGCGCACGGCCAACGTCAAGTGATTCTCCGGTATTAAATCACTAACGGATTCACCATGAAGATCGAGGAGCTTATCTGCATAATTCATGACAGACTTTTGCAGGAACGGTCCGATGAAAATCTCATACTCATCAGTGATGAAGTGAGTATTGACATTGCGGAAGCGAATGATTTCCGCCATGTTGATGCGCAGGGGATCTTTATCATTCGTAAAAATCTTCTTGAGACAGTCTGCTAGAGCAATTGTCTTTCCAGATTCGTCCGAGTAATAGATCGACTCGATTCCCCGCTCTCGGATCAGGTACGCCTTGAGCATTAGTTCCCATGCGTTGCAGAGAAAAATTGAACAGGTCTCCACGTGGTATTTCAACGTTGGCCTGTTGTACAGCTCCACTGCAAGAGCAAAAGCTTCCTTGCTCTTTTCTAGGAGCCGCTCAATAATCTCTTCCTGTCCCTTATCCACAGGAACCATTCTAACTTCTGCCCCGAGTCATCTCTTCGGCGTTCTCAGCCTGTTCCCTGCCTACGCTCGGTAATAGCACGGACGATCCGGAAGTCAGTGATGATAGGAAAATACCCCAGCTGAAACACTGTTCTAGCTGGGGCTTAATGGAGACTAAGACGTCGGATTTGATAAGTGCGGCGTGAGAGCAAGAACTCTTGTTGAGCAGGGGTTTCGTGATTCTGAAGTAATTTCATTCGCTACAGGGCGCGGTTTCTTGCTGTTGTGAGGTGGTTCTCTAACCGCACTCAAGGTGAGTGCTGGTGTTCAGGGGGTGTGGTTTGCGTTTTCCGTTAGCGGGTATCGACTAAGGGGGGCGTTGTTCTTTCCACGGTCCTCTTTGTTAGCGTAGAATAGTGAAGATGGTAATGACTTTTAGGGTCGCTAACTTAACTACCTGCTCAGTTAGGTGAGGGAGGCGTGAATGGAAGCGGAACCTGAGAAGACGACGATGGATTTTTATAATATGTCGGATTTTCTGCGTGGTCAGTCATCGAAGATCATCACGAAGCTGTCCGAGGAAGATGAGGCGGCTTTCGTGTTGAAGAATGGCAGGCCCATGGCGGTGTTGATATCGATTGACCGGTATGAGCGGTTGATGAAGGCCGGCATAGACATCACTGATTACTAAATTATTTTCTACGAGGGATTTTGGATGGCAGTGAAAAAGACAGAGCTTTACTCGTTGCTGTGGGAAGCAGCTAATAAGCTTCGTGGAGGTGTGGAGCCTGCACGCTACAAGGACTATGTGCTCACCTTGAAGCGTCCTGGGTTTAGTTCCGCTTCTTTTA
>NZ_KV788551.1:0-4387 GCF_001807315.1 Corynebacterium sp. HMSC06D04 | reverse complement strand
CCCGACGTGTCTACTTTCCGGGGGTCAGGCCCGATGACTTTGGCGAGTTGATCTTGGCCATAATTGCACTGCCTGGCGATATTTAGCGGATCGTCAGGCAGTTGCTTTTTGGTGTGGAGGTACCACTCGAGCATTTTTCGTTGGCGTTCCCCTGACCTGCCTCGGTGCGCATCGGCGATGCGTTTGAGCTGGGCGTTTATGCCGCCTTCAAGACTGTTTGTCGTTGAAGCCCAGCGTTTAGGATCAAGCGCATTCGGTGGTGGCTTAAGGTAAGTAAACAACCAATTGTTGCGCGATAGGTGCAGCAGTGAGTTGTAGGCTTTGCGTATTCGCAGATGAGTCCATTCCCACTGGTTATTGAGTGTTCGGCGTTCTTTTGGCACGGGTGTTTTCTCGTTGAGGAATGTTTTGAATACCTGACCGAAGTCGTGCAGACGTAGCGTCCACTCCCGTGCCTGTTCGAGTGTGGTGACACGGGTTAGTTTCAGCGCCAGTGCGTAGATGGTTTTGCCGGCGTCGGTGCGCGGCCGTGAGTGGTGTAGCGGCGGATGACGCGTTGTGCATGGACGAGACAACGCTGAATCATCGCGTTTGGCCAGCAGGCTTTAATCGCGGTGAGTGCGCCTTGTCCGCCGTCGAGGACGACGCAGAGTGGTTCGGCGATTTTGCGAAGTAGCTGCGTGTATGCGTGGGCTGTTTCGTGTTTGGTCCAGTGCCATGCAATGACGTGGTCGCGGCTGGCTGCCACAAGTAGGCAGCCAGCCGCGGTGTAGGTGCCGTCGATGAAGATCTGATCGTAGACGCGCTGCGGGGCACCGTCGTTGGGGACGTCGATGAGCCAAAACGGTTCGAATCGGCGATCAAGTGTCCAACGACTCACCCTTTGTTGCCCGGCGAGTTCAGACAACGTCGCTGTGGAGGTGACATAGGAGATGAAGGCTTTGAAGTCGCAGGCCTGCGTGAGATCGGTGCGAGTTCGTGTCGTGGAGCTGCCGCAGTTCGGGTCTTTGCACCGCCACCTGGTTGTGCCTTTGGATGTGGTTCCGTTTTTCTTCATTTGCCCAGCACATACCGGGCATCGTGGCCTGTTTTTACTCACCCGGAAAGCACACCAGAGAGTGTCTGATGGTTTGTGTGTGGGTACCTAACCCGCATAAGGAGATGGACCAGAATGACTACTGTGGCGAGACGAGATCCGGCTAATAAGGCCAAGATTGATGCGATTGAAAAGAAGCTGCTTGCTAACCCTGACATCGCGAAACTGATTGATGACCTAGGCACGTCCACAACGGATGCCAACGACCTAGTTCGCGGCATGTTACAAGCCTCGATTACCAGGGGACTCAACGCTGAAATGGATGCCCACCTGGGCTACGAGTCTGGCGACAGGAGCGCTAAAGCTGCAGCTAGAACAGACAATTACCGCAACGGGTCGTATCCAAAGACCGTGGATTCTAACTACGGGCCAGTCACCGTTGATGTCCCTCGGGATCGGGCTGGAACATTCTTGCCGACTATGGTCCCTAAAGGTTCTAGGCGCTTGACTGATGTCGATGACATGATCGTCAGCTTGTACGCCGGTGGGATGACAATTAGGGACATCCAGCACCATATGGCAACGTCGATGCGTGTCGATATTTCCCATGAGACGATTTCTGCGGTTACTGACGCCGTGCTCGATGAGGTCATGGTCTGGCAAAACCGCCAGCTAGACGAGTTCTACCCCGTGGTTTTCCTGGACGCGTTGCGCATTAAAGTCCGCGACGACGGCCGAGTAGTCAACAAATCTGCGTACATGGCAATCGGCGTGGATCTCAACGGTATTAAGCACATTTTAGGATTGTGGATTGCCAAGGAAGAAGGCGCTTCATTCTGGGCGCAGGTATGCGCCAACCTTTCTAACCGTGGGGTCAAGGACGTCTTTATCGTCTGCTGTGACGGGCTGAAAGGCCTGCCAGAGGCAGTTGAGGCAACCTGGCCGAACTCTATGGTGCAAACCTGTATCGTGCACCTGATTCGCGCCGCTAACCGGTGGGTAGCCTACGGGGATCGCCGGGGCGTATCAGCCGCGTTGAAAAAGATTTACACTGCCACGGACGAGCCCACAGCACAGGTTGCTTTAGACGAATTTGAAGCCTCCGAGCTGGGTGAGAAATATCCCCGCTCAGTCAAGGTCTGGCGTGATGCGTGGGCGCGTTTCGTACCGTTTCTGCAGTTCCCACCAGCAGCCAGAAAGGTAATCTATACGACGAACTCCATTGAGTCGTTTAACAATGAACTGCGTAAAGCTACCCGCAACAGGGTGCAGTTCACCAACGATGAATCAGCGATAAAGACGCTGTGGTTGATGACCTGCAACATCGAAGACAAACGAGCCGCAAAGAGGGCAAAGCAAGGCAAACGAGTCTCAGCGACAGCCGGCAGACTCATGGAAGGAGCCCGAGTTTCCGGCTGGAAACAAGCCATCAACCAAATGGCCGTTGCCTACCCCGACCGCTTCGACAAATACCTATAAACCTAGCCCCACACACAAACAACTTGACACCCTCCGAACAAGCAAGCATTGATAGATGCAGGTCTGCACTACATTTTGTCGGTGAAACCCCACCGTGCCTGAGGTGATTGAAACCTGGCGGCGGGAAATCCCTGGTGAAGCCTACGCCCACGGCCAGATCTGGACACAAGCCTCGGCAAGCGATGCGCGCAAACACACAACCCCGAATACGGTGACCCACTTCCAGTACTCCTATGATCGGGCCAGACGCGGCCTGCGCGGAATCAAAGAGCAAGTCGCAAAAGCCAAACGCGCTGTTGACGGCGAAATCGCCATTAAGCGCAACCGCTATTTCGATCTTTCCACCCCGAACAAGAAGGTCAACTACGCTCTCGCTGCAAACACCGAGCCCTAGCCGGAATTAAAGGCTATGAAACCGACCTGACCGCTCTTCCCGCCCAGGAGGTTATCAGGCATTACCGCAGGCTATTCCACATTGAAAATGTCGTATCGGATGTCGAAATCAGACCTGAAAGCACGCCCAATCTATGCGAGGAAACAAAACTCGATCACAGCACATCTCAATATTGTGATGGCAGCACTAGCCGTGACCCACCTGATGGAGACCCGCAGTGGTCACTTCATCAAACGCCTCGTGAGAACACTCAAGAAATACCGCAGCTTTCAACTCGTCGTTGGCGGCGAAACCATTCACGCCGCCGTACCATTCCCGCCCGACCTCACTGCCACCATCCAAGTAATCACCGGCCGCGAACTTCCGCACAAAATTGGCCTAAGTCAGGTTAGAAGGGAATCAGCACACCGTCTCGTGGGATTCGTGCTCTGGGTGCTCAATCTGGATGGTGGAGTGCTCGATACCGTGTTCGCGCAGGGCCTGCTGGGCGGCATCCAACAGCGGGCCGGTGCCGACGGTGCCGTCGCGCACGATATGCACGGTCGTGAGCACGTTCACGCCGTCCAGGCTCCACAGGTGCAGGTCGTGGATGTCAGCAACGCCCTCGACCTGCCGCAGCGCGGGCTCGATCGCACTGGCGTCGAAGTCCGCCGGGACTTGCTCGAGCAGCACGCTCGCCGAAAGCCGCATGAGCTGCCAGGCGCGCGGCAGCACCATCGCCGCGATCGCTAGGGAGGCGATCACGTCCGCCGCCACAAACCCCGTGGTCAGTACCACGATGCCGGCCACGATTACTGCGACCGAGCCGAGCATATCCACTAACACGTGCAAGAACGCGCCCTCCACGTTGATCGAGGATTTGCGGTGCCGGTGCAGAACCCACGCCGATAGCGCATTCGCCACCAGGCCGATCACCGCGATGATCAGCATCGTTTTTCCCTGCACTTCGGCCGGGCTCTGCAGGCGGCGCACCGCCTCGACGACAATCCACACCGAGATCGCCAGCACCATCACTGCGTTCGCCAGTGCAGCAAGCACCTCCACTCGTCGGTAGCCGTACGTGGCCTGAGCCGATGCTTGTCGGCGCCCAACCAACACCGCTAACACCGCGATGATCAACCCCGCAGCGTCGGAAAGCATGTGCATCGCATCCGCCATCAGCGCCATCGAACCCGCCAACCAGCCGCCGATCAGCTCCGCGAAGAAGACGGTGCCGGTAATGCCTAGCGCAATCAAGAGTGCGCGCAGCGGCGTGCTGGAGTGATCGTGGTCGTGGTGCTCGTGTGCCATGCACTCAGCCTATCCCCGTCGACGCTTATTGACAATTAAATGAAAATGGATGGCGGTAAGCGCAGCCACTGAGGCCAAGTCGGCCTGATTTAGGTCATTGTGCAGTTGTCCTTTGAATGTGTAGAGAAGCTGAAACATGAACAACCAAAAAGTAGGGTTAAGTAGCAGAATGTGTGTCCGTTCGGCGT
>NZ_KV788550.1:0-28206 GCF_001807315.1 Corynebacterium sp. HMSC06D04 | reverse complement strand
AGACAATGACGATACTCACCACGATGAGCAAGACGCCG
Source organism: Corynebacterium sp. HMSC06D04 (assembly GCF_001807315.1). Classification (NCBI taxonomy): domain Bacteria; kingdom Bacillati; phylum Actinomycetota; class Actinomycetes; order Mycobacteriales; family Corynebacteriaceae; genus Corynebacterium; species Corynebacterium sp. HMSC06D04. Next base: position 28,168 of record NZ_KV788550.1, on the reverse strand, counting down.
CCGTCCAGAACACCGTAGAGGAAGAGCAACCTGCACCCGAGACCACAGCAGAAGATGAAGACGCCGACGAACTGCACGAGGGCGCGCAAGCTGGCCTCGACTTCCTCGCCAGCCTCGGACTAGGTGGCGAACAGCAAAGCGTTACCAGCGACAGCGACACTACCGACGAACAAGCCCCCGCTGATGAGCTTGAAGAAGAGCAAGGCCCAGAGCTCTAGATAAACAGAAAGGCGGTAGAAAGAACCGTCTGGTCTTTCTACCGCCTTGTGCGCGGGTGTATGGCTACATTTCGGCAACCTGCTCATCGGCTTGTTCGGCTGCGTCAGCAAGTTCGTTACCCGGCGATTCCAGTTCTTCGCTGGTCTCTTCCTGTAGCTGGTTAACTAGCTGATCGCTGGGGGATACGTCACTGTCGCCTACCGCGAGAGCGTAGGAATCAATGGCTTCGGGATCTGCGTCCTGGGCTTCTAGATCTTCAATGACTTCTGCCGGAGACAATGCGGTGACCTCGCGGGCGTCGTCGTCTCCGGCTGCTGCGGAGATGTCTTTGCCAAGGCGTTCCACGCTATAACGCGAAAGTTCTCCGTCACGGGAAGAAAATCGGAAATCGTGGCCGTCTTCGTCAGTAAAGGCCATGTTGTCCTCGAAGCTATCGGCGATGGCGGCGGCAGATTCGGCCATACCGCGGCGGTTGAAATCATCAATGACCCATGTGCGGGATTGCTCATTTTCTTCTATGAGCGCTCGGCAACCTTCTACTGCGAGTGCTCCGCCTGCCATGCGTGTGAGAGCGTTGGGGCCTGGCTGAATCGTGCGTGGAGGAAAGTGGCGTACACGCTCTGCATGTAGTGCGCGGCGCAGGTTTCGGATAGTGCGGGCTGTGGACGCATCGACAGATGTACGAGACATAGTAGGTGTCCTTTCGCTTTTGTTTAGGAGGCGGGTTTAGTTGCGGAAGTAACTGGTAGCGGACGAGATGGAACGTCTTCACGCTTACAATCGGCGAAGACTCCGTCGTCCTTCATGATTTGTCGCATGTGGTAGTCGCCGTGCAGGCGCAGGAAGGTCTCAAGTGCAGTATCTGGCTCCTTTACCCGCAGATACTCGTAGCGCTTCCAGAGCCCGTCTAGTCGGGCGATTACCTCGGGGTGGTTCCACCAGGTGGGAGACCACGCGATGTTTTTCATCCGGTTGTCGGTAGTCGGGTACATAGTCACTAGGAACTTATCGACAAACTCGAAGACGCTTTTGTAGTGGAAGTCTTTGGGATCGATTTTCTCTTCTGCCATGGATTCCTCCGGTGGTAGTTACTGTTGTGCAGGAAGCAGCTGGCGGGTTTCGTCGTTCCAGTAGGTGCGCTCCCAGAACGGCTCTAGATACAGCGCGAATGGCCGTCGCCCGGTAAACGCGAGTGCTTGTCCATAGGGCAAGGCAGCTAGTTCTGCCGCGTTGAGGATCTTCTTTTCCCGCGCTTGTATCGACGTTGAGCGTCCTCCGTCTGCTGAGCGAGATACGGATTTGGTCAGCTCTTCATAGTCTCCGATAAGAAGCTCTAGCTTGTTGAGCATGTCTTGGTCACGGACTCCGCCGCCGTAGAGCAGAACGGACGCAGCAGACCACAGGGCCTCCATGCCCTCCTTGCCCCAGGCTTTTACGCCTTGGGCATAGGACTGCAAGATGGTCATGACGATAATTCCACGCGAACCGTAGTGGGAGTACAGCTTAGGAAGCTCGGGCCACGGAACCGTGTTCGCAGCCTCATCGAGGGCGGCAATCATCGGCACTGGCAGGCGCAGACCGTTTTCTTCGCCATAGCGCTCGGCAGCTTTCATTGTGGCCGCTGCTAGTGCCGTCGTTAGAGCAGCCGCGTTGTCTACGCCTTCCTTGGACAACAGATACAACGTGTCGTGGTCGGCGCGGACAAACTGCTCGGGTTCGAACTTGTCCTTGTCCTCGCCTGGGGTAACCCACTGCCTGATGGCTCGTCGTCCCAGTGGCGCAGCCATTTGCGCTGCTTGGGAGAAAAGACCGGAGCGGGTGCGCTCGGTAATGCTGTAGGTTCCGTTGAGCGCGTCGGCCATGGATTCCCATTCGTCAAAGCGCTGCAAAATACCTACTGGCGTGCGGTCTTCATCGTCGTTAACCCAGCGGAAAACGTCGGTAATAGGGCGGTTGTCCAGTGCTGCGGCGAGAAACAGTCTGCCCAGCAGGTCACGACCGCCTTCGGAGAAGAAGGCGTCGCCTGTACTGTTATCGCCGTGGGCTGCGGAGCGGAAAATATCGGCCAGCGCGATAGCTTCACTATCCATCTTCATCGGGTCGCGGCGTACCGCGTCGAGAGGGTCGAAATACCACGGGCGATCGTCGCGGCCAGCAACAAGGCCTTGAGGGTCGAAAATCCAGATATTTCCACGTGCCTCGGTAATCGCGGCAGTGTCATAGACAATATCGGCCTTATTCGAGGTCGTCAGTACGTTTCCCGGAGCATCGACAATAGCCGGAATAACCTGAGACGTGGTCTTTCCTCGGCGAGGCCCGAAAATCACGAGATACAGATCTTCCCACGAGGAATACACCCCGCGTCGCGACTGTAGATCTTTGCCCATGCGCAGGCCGGGATAGTCTTTAGCGGCGTCTTCGCCAATAAACTTCGCTGCCTTCTTCTCCGCGCTTTTGCGCGACAAGGAAGCAATATCGCCTTTGGGGGCCAAGTACTTTGAGGCCTGTCCCGTAGTGCTGGTGGTCTTTTTCGGCTTGGACTTCATCCATAGATAAACCAACCCAGCAATAACTAGCCACAGCAGCACTGCGGCTACCGTCGCAATGACAGTCCACTCCAGCTGACCTTTGATAAGTCCGGCTAGTGTTTGAAATGGGTTGAGAGGTGGTTTTTCTTTACCGGCAAGCTTCCAGCTTGCTACCGCACCGATTTGCACGGTGCCAAGTACGGACAATGCTGCTACGAGAATGACAGCAAGGAAGATGGTTTGCCCGTCCGCTCCTGGCCCGCCTGAGTTTCTGGGGTTGGTTTTGCCCATTACTCTTCGTCCTTTCCTGTGCTATTTACCTGCGGGTTTTCGTCACTTTGACGGTTATTCATCATCGAGTTCAACAAGGCTTGCGAGGTCAACGTTTTTCAGCGAGCGGAACCCTCCCATACGCGCTACCGAGGACGCACGCTCATCTGTCGGATCGACCTCGATGGTCACGGCAACTTGGGAGTCTTTGGCAACGCCTCGAAGTCGCAGCTCATCTTCATCAAGGTCGGGGTATTCAGTGTGGATATGCAGGTCAATGAGTTCTGCTCCCGTTTCCTCTTGTACGCGGCGAGCAAGGTAGACCGCCTTTTCCGCAGCTGACTGTTCAGCACTGCCAATATCGCCTGGCGTATAGATGGCGTCGTTATCAAAGAAGCTGCCAAACCAAATAGCCTCGCCCGTCTCGTCAACTAGGGCGAAAGCACCTTTATCGCCCTTGTCGCTTTCTACTGCGCCCGTCCACACATCTAGGCGAGTGCCGGTGGCGTCATTTTGTGCGAGTTCTTCGGCGCGCTCGTGCTGGCGAGCCTGTCGCTCTTCCCTCTCGATAGCCGACATGGCCTTGTAGTCAATGCCAAGGATTTTTAGCTTGTGCATGAACTTACCCATGTCACTGCGGTCGTCAACGTCGACGCCGGCCTCTGCTCCAATCTCGCGCAGTTGTGAGGTAGTTTCTGCTGCTTTGAGCCTGTCCTTGTATTCCTCCGAGGTCACAAGGTTTTCAATTTCATCAAATCGGGCGTTGTCGCTGGCCTTGCTCATGGTTTTACTCCTTGTCGATTCTGTTTATGACATGGTCTGTGGTTGGGAGATGGTGATGTTGTCTAATCTCCACCACCCCAGGTTGTTAAAGTGCGCGAAGACGTCATAGCGCAGTTTCTGCTCATGCTTGTCACCCTTGACGGTGACTTCTACCGAGTACTGGCGTCGGGCTTCCATATCGGTGTCTTCGGGACGCTCTTCCAGGCCTTCGGTGAGCTCTACCGAGGCCGTAGCCTTATCGTCGACCCAACTAGCCCACTGTTTGCCAGGCACTTTGAACATCCCCGACCAAGAATCGCGGTTGTCGTAGGCAAAGTCTTCATCCATCAATGGCTCGGCCTTGCGGGCTGCATCGGCGATGGTGTGATCGTCTTTTGGAGACCAGGAGAAGATCTGCTCGACAACATCGTGGGCGACCTTGTCAACATCTTCTTGGTCAGTGTCTTGAAGCGGGCCGCGCACTTCGGGCTGCTCCCACTGGCTTACCGTGGGGTCTTCCATGCCGGTATCCGTTCCGTCCGGCTCATCATTTCCGCACGCCGTGAGCGCTACAGTGCTGGCCAGGGCGAGTGCGATAGCTGTCTTTTTCATTGCTGTCCTGCCTTTTCCTATTCGCTTACTCGATACGCTTGATGTGGCTCATCGGTGCGTACGTCGTATTCACCGGAGTCCACGCCATAGGTTTGAGCCTCGATCCATTTGTCCTTTCCGTCTTTCTTGCCGGAGTAGATCGCAACGTGGTGTTCTGCTCCATCGCCGCCGATGAGAATGATGTCGCCAGGTTTCTTGTCCTCCCAGTCAACCTTTTTCAGGTGCTCGTCTTTGGCCTGTGCTTGCGTCTGGTGAGGTAGCTTGACCTTGCCCTTGGTAGCGACAGCCACCGCACGGAGAACGAGTCCGGAGCAGTCGTAGCCTTCTTCTCCGCCGTCTTGTCCCTTCGTCGGGCCGTTCTCGTCGCCACCGCCCCATACGTAGGGATAACCGAATTCTTTACGTGCTGCGGCGACAATGCGCTCGCCAAGCTCGCCAGACGGTGCCGGATCATCACTGGAATCGCCGTTTCCGGCTTCGGTATCACAGCCGTCACCTACGTTGGCCTCACCCAAGGCTTCAATTTCCTCCTCGGACAAGTCCTTGCCTGCACCGCGATATTTATCTACCAGCTTCGTCGCAATATCAGCTTCTTGCTGGTAAACGCCCGTGCCCGTATCGTTGCCCTGAACCGTACTTGCGGCTGCACCTACTTCCATTCCTTGGTAATCGACGTCTTCGAGGTGCTCATAGAAGTTCTTCGCCTGAACTGCTGGGTTCATCAGTTCTTCTACATCACCCCAAATACCGACCTGCTGCTGGAAGGTGCCCACAGAGCCATGGTCACTACTTACTGCATCGTGCGGGAAATCCAGCGACTTTTTGAGCTTTTCGGACGTCACATCGTCGGCCATACCGCTTTGTTCTTCTGGGGTAATAACTCCATCGTTGGCGTAGACCTGTAGCTGGGACTCATGCTTAGCGGTAGCTACAGCAATCTGTCGACCTTTCTCATCGACGTGCATGCTCTCGCCAATTGCAACGATCTGCTTCGCCAAGGCGAGCTGGCGACCAGTAAGCCCTTCAAATCCGCCCTTTTCGTCAGCGGGTTGTCCACTGCCTTTAGATTTGCTCTTCTTGCTGCCACTATCCGAGCTTTCTTTGCTTCCGCCGCCTACAGCGGCGGCCATGGTGTCGGCGAAGATCTTCGATCCAGATGGGCCGGGGTGGACTCCATCAACGAGCATTCCGGGGTCTTTATTCGCCTCTGCTGCCCAGTCGAAGTAGTCGTAACCAGACTTTTTCACCGAGTCATTAAAGCTGTCGGCGTGAGGTACACCGGCGATGGTCATAAGAACTAAGTTGGCGTCACCAATCTTGTTTTTAGCCGCGTCGAACTGGTCTTGTCCCACTTCGCCGTTCGTGCCTAGGGCCATGACCACAGTGTCGAATTGGTCGCCGTCGTCGATTTCTTGCATACCGGCTGCGTATTGCTTGGAGTCTTTGGCCCTGACTTCGGCTCCTGGAATCGCGCTTTCAATTTGGCTGCGCGCACCGTTGGAGATGGAATCGCCTACGACAAGGACTTTTCCTCCGCCGTCCGAGTTCTTTTTAGAGTCTTTGTCCTTCTTGTCGGAATCTCCGCCGCCTTTTTTGCCTTCTTCGGCCTTTTCCAGCCATGGCTTAGGGTCGACGCGCTCACCGCCTGCTGCTCGGTCACCTTCGACAACCTCGAAGTGCAGGTGGGGGCCAGAAGACTGACCGGCACTGCCCATATCGGCAATGTGCTGGCCCTTAGTAACTTTGTCGCCGGTCTTGACCTTGACCTGACCAGGTTCTTCGTGACCGTACACGGTTTGAATTTTCTTACCGTCGATGTCGTGTTCCACGACAACCCAACCGCCGAATCCTTGCACGCCAGAGTCTTGGGCTTGGATAACGCGACCATCTGCGAAAGCGTAAATAGGAGTTCCACGCGGGCCTGCAATGTCTTGACCGAAGTGCATACCGCCCTCGCGTGGGCCATAAGGAGAGGTTTCCTGGGTGGCTTCTTTATCGCTCGGGTAGGCAAAATCACCATCAACAACGACATCGCCTGATCCCGATCCGCCTTCATCTTCGGCACATACTTCATCCTCATTCCCGCCGTCTAAGACAACGACGATGATAAGAACGAGGAACAAGACGATAGCGACGGCGATTCCGATAACCTTTTTCATCCGTCTTCACTCCTTAGTCGTCGCAGTCGCTCGTTTTCTTCTTGCAGATGCTCATTTCGCCGCTTTAGGCGGTTAATTTCTCGTTGTAGGTGTTGAACCTGCTTGACTGTGGGCGAGGGCCACAGATTTTCTTCTTGCAGCCATTCCGTCAGCGTTGTGCGCCCCATGCCCCAGTCTTTGGCGATTGCTTTTGCCGCTGCAGAGGCAGAGGAATACTCTTTCCACGTTTCTTCAAATTCCGCCATGGCCTGGCGCTTAGTGGACTCATCAAAAGGACTTACAAAGCCAGACATCTATGCCCCCTCACCTTCCAAGAAGAAGTCCTCGAAGCGAGCGTTCGTATTGTGCAGCTGCTCTTGAACTTCAGTCGGGAAAAGCATTGTCTGTACCGGAATGCCTGGCGAACCGTCCTTAGCAGGCTTAATCATGAATCGTCCACGGCCAGGTGGGGTTGCCCTCGCACCGCGAGTGCGTGAACGCGCAGGCGGCGCACCGCGAGACCACGAGACGATCATTTCTGCTTCTGCAGGTGAAAACTCCAACTGCGTAGACAAAATATCCAGCTCACTGGTGGGAAGTCCGCCGCAAATAACCATGCCAGCACGCTCAATAAAGCCCATTGCTGTCTTGCGGTCTTCCTCAGTCGGCAAGGCCTCTAAGTCCTTGAAGGTGTGGGTAATCATGAACAACGCAGTCGCGTCCGTACGGTTCAGGCGGGTCAAAGCGTCAATCTGGCCGACCATTCCCGGAGCTGACGAGAGCACCTGCCACATCTCATCGAGGCACAGATTGAAGTAGCGCTGAGGGCCAAGGCCGGCATCGGCGAGCATGTGTGAAGCCTCAATGGCACCGAAGGCAGAGCCCCAGCAGGCCATCATGACCGCTGCTTTCATCGCGGAATCACCACGATCAATAGCGGAGACGTCGATACAAATAGCCGGTGAATCTACCTCAATCGGAGTAGTAGTCTGACCGTCAAAGATACGGCCTGTAGCGCCGTCAAGCAGGGAGTTAAGGGAAAGGACAAGCGCGTCAATGCGCGCATTCCACTGTTCGTTAGTCTCTGCTCTGCCGAGCTTGCGCAGCCACTGCGGGCCGCGCTCGATGTAGGCAATGAGGTCTTTGAGCACTGGCGGGTTTTCCCAGTCAATGCGCTCTTCTTCGTACATTCCGCGCAGTGCCGCAGAAATGAGCATGGACTCATAGTCTTGGACAGCGCCGCCGCGACCAAGGCTGACTAGCGTGGTTACCATCGTGACCTGACGGCCATGGACTTGCTCTTTTGCGCGGTTGAGCAAGTCTTCAATGTTTTGCAGAGAAATATCGTCGTTTTCTGCTGCAGCCTCGTCTCGCTCAGAGGACATAAGTTCTGCGCGCTTGGCTTCTAGCTGTGGGATAACACGACCGAGCGCGCCCACATCAAGAGGATTGATGTGCCCATAGCCGTGGCCAACAGTAATGACCTGGCCGTGGACTTGGTGGGTAAAGCCGACGTATTCGCCTTTAATATCGCCTGCGGCAATCGTAATCTGCCCATTGGAGGCCCCTCCCATGAGCATTTTGCGCACTAGGGTGGACTTTCCTAGCGACGGCAACGACAAAATAAAGCAGGAGGGGTTAGCGATAATTCCTTCTCGAAACCACGACAACGGGTCGCATCCTACTGCCGCGCCCGTGGTGACATGGCGTCCTAGTGGCGTTCCAATAATCGGTGCAGGGGCACCAATGACATTGGGATTAAAGCCGCAACCTAGATTCGTCGTCGTCTGCCATTCCATCGGGCCATTTTGAACGGCCATGTAGCCTGCGTGGTGGCCGGTAAAGCCGCGTGGTTTCATGATGGTGAAAGGCTTTTCGCCGCGCACCGGCATGGCGCCGCCAGCACGTCGGCGCTGGCGCTCAATGGCTTCGGCGTGCTTCTGGCTCGTCTTTTTCCACTTGCGATAGCGCCTACCCTCGCTCGACCAGCGGGACGGAGTTTCCTTCTCGCCGTCCAAGATCTGCTCGTGTAGAGTAATCATTTCTGCGTCGTGCGTGCCCATTGCTTTAATCTGCTCCCTAGAATCCTGTGTCTAAACCGTTACTTTTTCTGCGTCCCACGCCAGCTCGCCGATGCCTAAGCCTGCGAGGAAGCCCGCCATTTGTCGGCCATAAATGCGGCGTACTCGAAGGCGCTCTACTGCTGACAATTCGCTAATTAGTGCCGCTGCGGCGGTTTCTATCTGTTCCACGCCTGCTTCCGCCGCGACTGTGAGAATCCCGGAATGTCGGCCTGGGTCGTGTTCCTCGGATTCCGATCCAGGTCTAAAGATTCGTGTCCAGCGCGCTACACCGGCAAGTTCTCCCTCCAACACAAGCTCACGAAGCAAAGCGTCCAAGTCCCCGTCGTCCATGACGTCGAAACTGATTGCCGCCACATCGTCAAAAGTGATAGTTGCGGTGGTCTCTTCCACTGTGTCCACCTTGAGCTCTGGCCACTGTCCAGTTGAAGTGCCGACAGCATTCGCTACGCGGGCATAGATTTGTTCGTCAGTCATAGGAGTCGAGACCACCTCGCCGAATTCATAAAAGTCAGGCAGCTGCGCGGCAAGGCGGGTCAAGGCCTCGTTGGAGTCCTTGCGCTCTGTTTTATCGAGCTGCTTAAAGGTGACAGACATATAGCTGCCCGTGGAATCGACGGTGTAGGCAGTAGAAATAACCGACTCGTCTTCGGAAATAGCCTGCTCCCAGTCCCAGATCTTCTCCGAGCTAATCTCATCTGGGTTATCAACTTGGAAGCACACCGTTGCCGTAGCGCGCGGGGTTTGGCGAATGACTGCTCCAAAGGAAAAGCCTGCCTTGTCACGAGAAGTATGCAGCTGCACGTTCGTTAGGCGTGACAGAGTGCGACCCGCCTTGTTCTTTTTGCCAAAAAGTCCGAAAAGCACCTAATTTCCCCTATCCTTGTGCCGCCAGCGCGGACGTAGATTCCTTCGTCCATGGAATCTGGCCAAGCCCGCACGACGTGATGAATCCTGCGTCCTGCTGGCGCGACATCTCGCGCAACCGCAGGTTGGCTTGTGCGCCTAGCTGCTTGACGTCGTGGCGAATACGCCCCAGAAGTTCTTCGTCTTCTGTCGTGGCCGTGACAAACAGGCTGTAGCGTCCCAACTGCGCACCGCGTGCTTGTGCTCTACGTGCTGCTTCGGTGTGCTCTAGGCGCATTTCAGCAGCAGCCGACCGGATTTTCTTTGATGAGTTAGCCGCCACCATCGCGTCTCGGTGCTCTGCCTCCACGCGGGAGGCACCTGTACCAGCCTCATACGGGCGGTAAACCAGCGCGACGCGCTTACGGTCAATGCGTGCATGCGGCGCAATCAGGTTGCCGAGCAAGGTGTCTTCAAACGTAGAGCGGGGCGCAGAGGCCATTTCCCACGTCACCGAAGAAACACCATCATGGCGATAGACGTTCTTGCGCACGTCATGGAACGCTGGGCCCGCGTCGAACCATTCGAGATCGTGGGTGTTTCCGCCAACGGAAATTTCTTCAAAGTCGCCTTCGGCGGCAGGGTTAAAGAACTTGTGTGCGCGTGCGCAGACTTCTTCTGCATCCATGGGAGCTGCCTGGATTCCCGACCAGGTCAGTTCCTCGTACAGGCCGGGAAGGCGGGTGCCAATTAGCTGCAAGAAGCTAGTGTCGTCTGTTTCAGCAACGCTCACTTTCAACGTGACTGCGATATGAGCTTCTGTCTCAGGGATTCCGACCGACAATTCATCAGAGGCTTCTTGCATAATGCGCTTTGCTACCTCGGGCGCGTCGTCGTGAACCGTTGCCTGGACTTCCTTAGCCACCAGCTCGCCAGTATCAGGGCGAGAGTTCGTAACAAAGACAGTGGAGACCACATCACCTGACAGTGACAGGCCGGCCAGCCAGCGGCCCCAATTAGCCGTCATGTCATTGCGTTCTTCCTGAGTCATGGCGGTTTGTCCTGACAATTGGCAGGAAAAGAGAACTGTGGCTTCGCGGCGGTGACGGTCAAAGACCACGCCGAAGTCTCGGCCTACCGCGTCTGTTCCTTCAAGTAGTTCGGTACGTGCCAGCGAACCGGGAAGGCGGTAGCGGCCTCCTGCTAACCGCGACGAGGGCCCAGAGATATAGACGTTGTCGCCGCGAGCACGGCGACGCCAGTCCTGAAAAATCATCTCCGATACCTGGGCTACCGAGCGCCCGCCCACATTAAGCGAGACCAGCAAGGCGATAATCACGGTGATTGGAAGCACCACCAGAAAGCCGATTTTCTGCATTCCGCCGAGTTGGCAAACCAAAAAGCCGATGAAGCCCGCGCCTAGAACGATGGTGGTTTTCATCGAAAATCCGCCGATACCAGTACGACGGCTAGGCTGGCCGAGCGCGTACACGGGGACGTCTACGTTATCTGCCATGGCTTTTACCTCCTTACATTTCCGTGATAGTTGCCTTGTTGACCAATGGACTCATCGAGGATTCCTTGGATTTGACGTGCTGCTGAGCCTGCGGCACGACCGCCGCGCGCTCCTTGTCCTGCTAATACGCGTCCAGTTCGCACGCCTCGGCTTACTCCGCGGCGTGCTCCCCGAGCAGCCCCTCCGAGACGAGAACCACCTGTGGCACCGCTCATGGTGGTGCGGCGCGCGCCTCCCGTTCCTGCTGCGGCACCACGCGCTCCTGCGCCAGCCGCACTACCGCCAGCCGCACTACCGCCAGCGCCCGAGTTGGCTGGGCGAACACTCGCACCTTCACTGCCAGACGTACTAGCTGCACCAGACCTCGAGCCACCGGGAGATACCGCACGCGAACTGCTACTACCTTGGCTGGAACCAGAAGCCGTGGTGCCAGAATCGCCACGACTTGCCGGGCCTGCACCAGCAGAACCCCCAGATCCGCCAGATCCGCCAGAGCCCCCGGAGCCTCCAGAACCGCCTCCGAGAGGGCTTCCACCGGAACCGCCACCAAGCGGGCTGCTTCCCGATCCCCCTGCTCCACCGCCCGGAGCTGCATTCTTTGCGGAAGAACCAGCCTTCGCGCCTGCAACAGCACCACCGGCACCGCCCATCAGTGCGCCACCGGCCATACCGATAGCACCGCCTGCAGCACCTGCGAGTCCTGCCGCACCAGACAACACGGAACCTGCACCACCGCCGCCTGCTTGCGATACGAACGGGGCAACGGTGCGCACCAGCGCAGGGCCCGAAAATCCGGCAGCAGCCAACATCAAAACAGTCATCACTGCAGACATCATGTCCTCGCCGCCAGACGCTGACTGCCAAAAAGTCACGCAATACAACAGCGCTGAAATCGGCTTGAAAAGCACACAAGCAATCAACATAGACACCACGTGATTAAGGCCTTGTCGTCCAATATTCGTATAAGAGAAGGCAGCTAACGCTGGCGTCATGCCCAATGCAATCGGGAAGAGCAAAGTACGGGTCGCTAAAGAAACGATCTGCATAATGGAGCCAGCAACACCCACACCGGCCAGCGCCAGCATAAGGATCGGCCCGCCCATTTCCTCATTTAACTCAGAAGCACCGAGAACCGATTCGGCATCGCTCGCGCCAAATTGCTTCATAACCCAATCTGCAAGTTGATCAGAAGCAACCATTGCCCCCGTTCCCAATCCCACGATGAGTGTGGAAAATAGCAGGTAGCTGCCGATATTCTTTCCCATACTCTCTAGACCGTCGGCAACGCCTTGTCTTCGGTCATAGGCCATGTGCATGCCGCCAATAATCAAGGAAGAAATCAGCGCCATACCAGCAATTCCAAGCACGATGTTCTTCACACCTTGGACAGACCCGTCCATGATGTTTTTGTCCATACGCCAGTCCATCCAGAACGTCATAACTGTCTGGAGCGCTTGGTTATTACCCTCAAGTACAGACTTGGTGAAGTCACCAACTGGATCTCCCCAAAACTCAGAGGCACCTGCGGACATTGCCTTCATCGGGTGCTTCACGCCTTCGGTGAAGTTACAGTCAAACTTTTCGAATGTTTCGAAAAGAGTATCTTCCCAATCGTCTGGGGTGATCGCCTCATCAATCTTTCGATCAATGCTCCCCTCGGGGGAGTAATCTAATTCTGCTTGGCAGTCTTCAACTAACTGTTGAAACTCATCCTTGGCTTCTTGTGCATTGGCAGGAGCTATACCTGCCAGAGTCACGATTAACGCAACTATTGCAGCCACCGGAAGCTTTTTTAGAAGCTCCATTCAGACCATCCATCTAGGTTTGCAATTTGCTTGTTAGCAGGCTGCTTGACCGATTCAAGCTCGGTCTTCCAGTCGTCTTCTTGCCATACAGCAGACATACGCACAACTATCCATGTTGGGTTGTCTGTATCGCCGTTTTCATCGGTTGGAAGTGGGAGAGCTAGGTCGCCGATCACGCGATCATTACCACAACTAGTAATTTTGAAGGCTTGTGGCGCGGCGCGGCGCGTAGCTTTCTCATCAGTATTTGCTGGGGACTTTTCAAGTTCCGCCCCCAACTTCTCAGCATTTTCGCCCGCAAAATTCGTTTTCACAGCAGCCGTAGCGAGGTCTCCACCTCGGTACAGATACGCATTAGAATTCCAGGCAGCCAGCATCGCAGCCTCTGCTGTGTGCGCGTATTTTTCTGGAACTCCATCCTTAGTAACGCCACCAGGGCCCAAGTCTTCGCTCCACAGCGTCTGCATGTCATGAGTGCGCTCAATGGTCAGCTTTTCAGGGGAATTGACTTCACACTGTAGGGAGTCCTGTTCCTTAACTTGCCCGAGAGGCTTACCGACTTTAGAAGCTGGAGTTTTTATACTTCGCCCAAAGACATCAGAGGTATCTTCAGCCCATTCCGCGGCGCTCAAATCCTCTTGATTTTTCTCGTTAGAGTCTCCGCTTTCATCATTGTTCATTTCTTGAGACTCCTCGCGGGGGCTTTCCTCGTGATTCGTCTCTTTTCCAATGAAAAATGCGGCAACAATTGCGATGACAAGGACGATGATTGCAATAACAATCGCCCAGATTTTTCGGGAGCTCTTCGTTTCCATGTGGCCTTCTTCCGCTGTTTGCGCTTCTACTGTGCGTATTCGGTAAAGCCGTCGAGGCTTTCTAGCTTGTGGAGGTCAGGGGCGTGGTCTTGGTCGGGAAGAACCAACTTCCAGTCGTCTGCTTGCCAGACAAGTTGCACGGGATAGACCGTGAGCCCGACGTCGGGATAGTCGGCGGCAAGTAGTACTTGTGCTTTGTCGTCGCTGTAGTCGGTGATTTTGAAGCCTTTGAATTCAGCGGCATCTTTCTTATCAACGTTTCCTTCCACCGACATCAAAGAGCGTCCTTGCGCCCATTGGTCTCGTCCAGGGCCTGGAGCGGTCATGTCCGAGGCAACGTTGGGCCAGGTTTTATCGTCTGCAGTAGCAAGCATGACCTGACCGTTAATTGCTGCCTGCACTGCGCCCTGTGGGGTATGCGAGTAACCATGCGGGACAGGTTCGCTTTCCTCTGGCCCGTCGTTGGAATCCACCGGCGTACCGATCCCCCCGACCGAAGACCACGAAGCGTTCTCGGGTGCTGCTTCTAGGTCAACGGTGGGCTGATCGCTCGCCTCGGTGGGCTGCTCTGGCTCGTCGGAGCCACAGGCCGCTAGTCCAAGCGTGGCCGCGACAATGGCTGCGGCTGCGCTGAGGCGGGTGATGTTCATGTCTTCCTTTCGGAGGTGTAGTTAGTTAGACGAACCACGACGCGATGGTGGCAGCAGAACTAGCGATAAGAACGCCAAGAGCGATTTTCAGTGCGGCGGTTGTGGGGGAGGTTGCCGATACTGCTTCGCCACGGTTTTTGTCTGCGGCCATGAGCGCGCCGAGGATGATTACTGCCAAAACGGAAACGGCTAGGGAGACATACAGTGCGTATTGCAGCCACTGCCAGCCCGTTCCCCACACTTCTTGCGGGAGGTCTTGTGGGGTTGATGGTGGGCCTTGGGCAAGAATCACGAGCAGTTCTCCTTACGTAGTGGTGCTAGATAAGTGCTGCGACGATGGTTCCGGCACCGCCGATAATCAAGCAGCCGACGCCGACACGCAGCGCGGCAGAGGTGGCTTCTTCGCTGGTTCCCTCGCGACGGGAGAGAACCATGGATGCGCCAATGGAAATCACGCCAGCCACGGCAACGACCAGGCCGATATAAACGCCGAAGTTGAGGCCACGGTCTACTTTTTCGCCGAAGTCACCAGGTGCTTGTGGGCTTAGGTCTTGGCCGGGAACCTGCGCGAGAATCTGGGAGTGGATGTTGGCTGCGGTTTGGGTCAGAGACATGGATTTTCCTTTCGGTTTAGAGGTGTTTGTTGGCTTCGCGGGCGCGCTCTACAAGGTCTTGCCCGATTGAGCGCACGGATTTGTGAACGAGGTCAGGGGATTCTTTTTTCTTTTGCCAGAACTTTGTGGGCTCTTCGTCCTCCGGTTCGTCGTCGAGTGGTGACCATTGGGGAAGTTCGTCGACGGTTGACTCACGCCAATCGTCGAAGTAGTCCACCCGCCAGATGGTCGGGACGGTTTTTTCCAGAACTGTGATGCGCTGTTCTAAGCTGCGGGGCAGCTTTCCAGGTGCGTCAGCAACCAAGATGATTCCCAAGACGCGGCAACCACCTGTCTTGTTGGACTGGTCTTGCAGTGCCAGGTCGTGTGCTGCTTCTAGTCCTGCACGGGTGGTTCGCGCGACAATCACGCACCACGGGTATTTGTCATGGACTGGCCACAACTGGCCGGCGTCGCCAAAGGGTGCCAGCGCGTGAGCTAGGTAGGTAGCTCCTGCGCCGCCGTGGGCAGCGACAAGCCAGATAAGCGGATCCATTTCCCCCTCGGGGGCAAGGCGGGTGTCTGCAAGGTCATTGCCTAACCCGTTAAGCGCTACGCGCTTGAGGGGTTTTGGTTGTGCTGCTGCCGTGTCTTGGGAAGTCATTAGCCCATCAGCTCCTTTTTGAAGTTGGTCACCTGGTCGAGGGCTTGCTTGGCCTCGTCCGCGTTGTAGGTGGCGTTGTCCAGTCCTGCTGCTTGTACGGCTTCTGGTCGCACTTCATCTCCGGCGACATCACGGCTGGAAGCGACTACCCAATCAACGGTGGCGTCAATGGCGCTTCGACCGTCTGCTGTGGCAGGTCGGGGTCCGTAGGAGTTGTGGGCGTTTCCATGTCCTGCTGCTTGTACAGCAGTTTCCGCTAGTCCATCACCGGTAATTCCCAGCACATCGATTTCTTTGAAGACTTCATCGGCCATGCCGGTAACCGTCTCTGGGGTTAGGACTTCTAGTGCGGCGTCAGCGAGCTTGGCTGCAGCAACAGCCAATCCTGCCTTCGGATTGGTAACACCTGCCGAGACAACCTGTGCGAGGTTCTCGACGGTTACTGCCTTCTTGGCAATGGTGATTCCCTTGCCCAGGGCCATTCCACCAAGTTTGTTGACTGCAGCAACGGTAGATTTTCCGAGGTCTCCGATAAGTTCCCCGCCAATTGGCCCGCGTGCTTCTTCCATGGATTTGCTACGAGCACCGTCGCGGGAAATGGTCGAAATTAGGTCTACCTCGCCAGACTGAGAAGCAGACTCCGCCTCAGAAGTTGCAGTAGCAGAGGCTGACGGGCCCTTGGGCTTCGCCGATGTCGTTTCCTCTGCGGTAGTAGACGTCGTTTCGCTATCGGCAGACTCTGCGCTAGAGCTGGGTGCTGTCGATGGTTCAGCAGCTAATCCAGGAACTTCGTTGTCACTGACCGATTCGACCTTAAATCCGCCTTTACCGAAGTCGATTCCTCCGCCTTTGACATCATCAATGCCGCCGAGCCGAACGGCAGGGCCCAAGGTGTCGCTTACGGCTTGAAGGGATTCTTCTGGGTCGTGCAGGTCAAGGCGTTCTGCGGTGCCGACAACAAGGTCAGAAAGTCGTCCTGAAACAGGCAGGTCGCAGACAAGGTCGCCTTCCGAGCACCACGACGCGGTACGGGAGGCGAGCTCTCCGAAGTCTTTTCCTCCGGTCTTGTCCAGGCCCATGCCTGCGCCATCGAGCTTGTCTTGTTCTGGGGAGCTAAAGTCTCCTACCTGCTTAATGTTTCCGCCGTCAGTTCCGGGTACGGCTTCTGGAGTAGAAGCGCCACCCTGCATGACTTCTACGCCCTTGTCTCGTGTGGGGTCAGAAAACAGGGCTACGCCAGCTACCTTGTCAGCTGGGAAATCGGACTCTCCGGAGCCGATTTCACGGGCAATGGTGGAAGCTACTTGTGCGCCTTGGGAGTGTCCGGCCAAAAAGACCTTCGTGTTGGGGCAGTTGTTAGCTACTTCTTGCAGTACCTTTGCGGTGTTTTGTGCGCCCTTTTCCATCGACTCGGAATAAGCAACAGGTGCCGATGGTTTCAGTCCTGGTACAAAGGCGCCGCCTGCAGCAGCTGGGTAGGTGACGTAGGTACGGGCAATCCGCGTGCCGTCTTTTTCTACCGTGTCCTTGTGCTCGGTCTTCCACTCGTCAGTGTCGTTTTTCGGAGCGTCTTCCCATAGTGAGTCTGCAGACTCACTATCACTGTCAGACTCTTCAGTGCTCTTTGCACTGTCTTTGTCTGTGTTGTTCCACGGATCATTTGAATCCGCAGAGTTTTCGTCCTTAGACGTCTCGGCGTCTCCCCACAGGTCGTTAGCGTTGCTATTGGAATCTGTGGAATCGTCCGAATCGCCCTCCGAGCCCCAGAGGCCGTTGCTGTCGCTAGAGTTCTCACCAGTCTTTTTATCTCCGCTGCCCCACAAGTCATTGGAGTCAGCGGCAATAAGTTGGGTGTGGTTGTCCGTGACTGCTTCTGCAGTTGTTTGGGCTGAGGTGGACTCAGAGGAGTCTTCTGCTTGCTCCAAGCTAATACCGCCCGATGGGTCTTTCGGGGTGCTTGGGTTTCCTTCACGCATGGCAGGCCCGGCGATTTTCGAGCCGAAGCCATGGTCGTGAGTAGAGTCTTCCTGCGCGGACGTGTCAAAGGTGCCATTGACAAGAACGAGCTGAATATCAGCGCATTTGTCGTCGGAGACTTCCTTCTTTTCGGTCTCAGTTTGGGCCATAGCGGTAGGCACAGACAGGCCGAACATGGCTACAACGGAAGCCGTGGCGGCGTAGGAGAATGCGGCTTTTATCGATTTCACCGTCTTAGTCCTCTCGTCCAATGGAGTGAACAGCCCACGTTCCGTGGTTGTCCTTGGCGGTTACTTTTTGCTTGTAAAGAGTTGGCTTGTCTTCCTTGGGTTGCTTGACCTCTAGCTCTACGGAGGTCGTATCTCCCTCGGACGGCTGCATAGTCAAGCACCAGGTCGTACCTTCGGGAGCAGCCTTGGGCAGAATCTTCATCCAGTCCTGCTTTTGCATTTCGCTGTCTTTGGTCAAAGACGCCTTGACGCCATTGGCGTCAGCGTCAAAATAAGCCTTTTCAAACTTGGCGATAGCTGCACGCGGTGAGTCCTCCTGGGAGACATCAACGTCATTGTTTCCCCCGCAACGATCTCCGACCTCTGCGACTTCTTTCGAAGTATCAGAGATGGGTTGCGGGCCCTTTTGCTCCACTTGGTCAGCAACCGGCGAGGATTGTTCGGTTTCGCCCTGTGCTTCGGTCGTCTCGGGCGAATCGCTTCCCTGGTTCAGGTAGGTTGTAGCGCCAATGCCTACCAGTGCGAGTACGGCTACACCGAGTGCTATCGGCGCTGCAGATCCGCGCTTTTTCGGCTCAGAGGGTGCGCTCTCTTTATTCTCGTTGCGTGCCGGACGAGATAGCTTGGGCTTTTTAACAGCCTTCGGCTTCTTTTTTGGCTGCGGTTTCTCCTCTACAGGCTGTTCCGGCTGCTTATCGGCTACGTCTTCTTCCGCTTTTGTGCTCTCGTTAGCCCCGTCGAGGGCGCGTAGCTCCGGCTTGGAAGAGTTTTTGTCCTTGTCTTGGTTGTTTAGTGCGTCAAGCCAGTCGTCCATGGGTATTCCTCATTTCTCGGCTGTTGCCGCAGGCAAATTAGACGGTCTTGTGGTCGATGGTCATATCTGCCGACACTGCGCCCAGTTCGCCGCTTTGGGAAGTAGGCAGGTTTTCCACGTGGTCGATAACCGCGTTGTGCAGGTTATTGAGGTTTTCCTGGGCGTAGTCCGGCAGCGTAGACGCTGCGTTTTGGCCTGCTTGCTGAATGAAGGCCACCTCATTCGCTGGAAGCGCAACGGTGTTTTCTCCGGCTGGGGTAGAAATCGTCACATCGCCATCGAAGGGCTGGGCGGTGCCCTGCGCGGTAACCGTGATTCCTGGCGCACTCACGGTCGCTGACGCGCCTTCTACTTCGTTGGTTTCTACCGGCGCAGCTGGGGCAGGCTCCGGCTGGCTAGGTACAGGAGCCGAGGCTGGTGCTGACTGTTCCGGCTGTTCTGGCTGTACAGGAGCCGATTCAACGGCCTGTGGGGCAGGCTGATGATTTTCTTCTACCGGCTGAACGTCCTCTACTTCACTAACGTCTTCTGCCTCACCGTTTTGTGGCACCACAGCAGGCTGGTCGGCGATTGGCTGTTCTTCTACTGCTGGCTCAGTGGTGTGGACGGCAGGCTGGTAAGTCGGCTCGGTAGCAATGTCTACCGGCTCATTGTTAATGGCAGGTTCTGCTGCCGGCTGTTCGGAGATAACTTCATCGCTCCACTGTGGGGTTGCGGAGTTGTTGTTGCCATTGTCAGATTCCACCGGCTTTGGTGCCGGAGTTTCAGCTTCGGTGCCCGGCTGAGATTCGTTGGAGGCAGTCGGAGCAGTCTCGGTACCTGGCTGCGCATTGTTAGCTGGCTGGGCCGGAATATTGGACTGGTTAGGAAGCTGCGCGTCGATCTCGGTTCCCGGCTGGGCGTTATTGGCAGCGGCGGATTCTTCTTCCCCGCCGTTGTTGCCCGCGGAGTTGTTATCGGTGTCCGTACCAGGCTGTGCTTCGCTTGCAGCTTGTGCGTCGGAATCATCGGAGGCGGTGGTATCCGTGCCGGGCTGGGCACCAGTAGATTCCTCGGCCTGCGCCGAGGCGGCGCTTACGCCAGTAACAGCACTCAAGGCGACGAGTGTGGCGGCGCTTGTGGAAATAGCGGTGCGGATATTGACCATTGGTCCCTCTCTACAATGTGTGCGTCGTTTCTCGTTTTGCGCATTCTGCGCGTTCTGCGCGTTCTGCGTCGCACTCCATTGTGGCGCAAGTCCTGTGCCATTCCAACAGCAATTGTTTATTATTTTTGCCTTTTAACTTCCCCCAAGGTTTTCACATGCGTTTACTTTCCCTTTATGCGCTGGTACTTTCTCCTTTATTTACCGGAATTCCCGAATTTAATTCACAGCAATAAAACGGGCCAATACCCCCATTTCGGGGCGGGTATTAACATTCCTATTAGTTGATGATATGTCCGCATTTTTCTGCTTTTTACAGAAAAACACCCCAGAATGGAACATTCTGGGGTGTCTGACCAGCCCTAACTGGCAAGAAAGCTACAGCTTTCGCTACTCCTGTGGGGGTATCCCGTTGAGTAATTCTTCTAAGGAAGATTTTGGAATCCGGTATCGACCACTCGGCAAGCGGACAACTCCGTCGATTTTTCCGGACGCAGCCCACGCCTGCACCGAACGTCGAGAGACGTTGGGAAGCAGTTCTGCAGCTTCTCCCGAGGTCAGCCACACTTCTTCGTTGGTCTGCTCAGCGTCTCCTGTAGTCATGTCGGTCATATTACATCCACTCCAGCTGGCGTCAATCACGCGATTGGCACACTCTGCGCATTCTGCGCGTATTGCGCCTTTTGCGCTTTTTGTCTATTCTCGTTTCTACCTCGGGCCATAAAGCTGGCTTTGTCGAGGTTTTCTTGAACCATTTTATCTAGGTAACACTTAGCCCTGCTAGGAGGGCATTTATGGATACCAAAGTCACCTTTCGTATTGATGCACACCTCAAAGAAGAGCTGCATCATATGGCTATCTGTCAGCATACAACGATGAATGCGCTGATCGTTCAGGCCATTTCTGAGAGTCTTGCCAGATACCTTGGAGAACGCTGTCTGGTTAAAAAAGGTCTAGCGCACTAGGTTTTTAGCCCCATAGAATTCGGGGCCATGGCGAGGAAGAAGAAAGAAGACCCCAATCAGATCTCCCTTTTCGACTTCTTAGGAGAAAGCACCAATGATCTACAAAGCGACAATCCAGCAGGCCTATCAGGACGCAGGACGCGAACTAAGCGAGCCGGAGTTGACCGAGACCTACGAAGCAATGATGAGTCAGTGGGAGCAGACCTCCGCGAGGAATCTGCAGATACTCACCGACCGTTGGAAGCAGAAGACGGGCAAGCAGACAGTCGACGCACTAACGCGGGGACAGCTTCTGAATCTGGCCGACCAGCAGGCGAGCGAGGAAGTCCGCAGCGAGTGGCTCGACCCGATCACCCAGGAAGTAATCGAGGACAATCTTCTCCACGACGAGATGAATCCACCGAGCCTGCAGGTTCTCACCTCCCCGAACCTGTGGATGACTCAGTGGAATCTCCTTCCCGACAACGACGCACTCAACGAACTAGCAGCGAGCCTGTGGCCGGAGAAGAGCTCGAAGTGGCTGCTGGTGGCAACGGCACTACTGCAAGTCAGCGACCATCAGAACAAGGAGTACCCGACCGAGAAGGACTCGACACTTCTTCCCGCCTTCGAGGCGAAGGTCAATCACGCAATGACGCTCAACTAGATCCGGTTTGGACAAATATCGCCGCGATTGAGGCGGCTATTGCCTACCGAGACGGTGACAGCCTTGACGATAGCCAGCGCCAAGCGCTGGAGCAATACCGCTCTTGGGGTGCTTTCTCCCAGGTCTTCGATGAACACAACGAGCGCTACGCACCTGCCCGCCAGCGTCTTCGCGAGCTACTAAGCGACGACGAATACACGGCAGCTAGGCGCACAATTCTTACCGCCTATTACACTCCCCCAAGCCTTACTTCCACCATCTGGGACAGCCTTCACACCGCAGGATATACCGAGGGCAAGGTACTTGAACCCGGCGTGGGAGCAGGTGGATTTATTGACGCAGCACCCGAAGGTGCAGACGTTGTAGGCATTGAGCGCGACCCTATGAGCGCGCTTATCGCTAATGCTCGCTACCCCGAGTCGCAGATTCGCCGCGAAGACTTCGCGGATACCTCAATTGCCGATAACTCCTTCGTCGCCACCATCGGCAATGTTCCTTTCTCCCAGACCGCACCTTACGACCCGCACCACAACCGTGCGGGCCTATCCACGCACAACTACTTCATTTCCAAGTCCATCGACTTGACCGCCCCAGGTGGCTATGTTGCTGTTCTAACCTCCCAGCACTCTGCCGATTCGGCTGGGCGCGGGGCTACCAGCGTGCAGCAAGCACTTACTGACCGCGCCGATTTCATCACTGGCGTGCGCCTGCCTGGCGGCTCAAACGGTGCTTTTGCCGATTTTGCTGGCACCGAAGTAGGCACTGATGTTCTCGTCTTCCGTGTTCGCGACGAAAATCAGGAACCTAGTGCGCGCACCGAGGAATTCTGCCGGAAACAGTCCATTACGGTTGGCGATACCACCCGTGCGATAAATAAGTTCTTCGCAGATAATCCAGACCACGTACTCGGCACGTGGAAGGAAGTTTCTTCCCAGTTCGGGCCAACCCTAGAGGTACGCAGCGACAATACGGACAACGTGGCAGACCAGCTGGGCGATATTTTACGCCGCGATATTTCTACTGCTGTCGCCAACGGCCAGGGGCTTACCGCTAGTCCAGAAACGATTAACCACGCCGAACAACTAGACGTCTCTGGCCTTATTGAGGCCCGCCGAGAACAGCTCCAAGACACTTTGGGCGCATTGCGCTATATCGACAATGACGACGGCAGCGTGCAATTCCAGCAGCTTAATCCCATCGGCGCCAGCGGCGAGTCCGCATGGGAAGACGTCAAATGCGCTAAGAAATACCAGCAGGAATGGAAAGCCATTGTTGACCTGCGCAATACCACCGAAGCAGTCCTAGAAGCCTGCCGCGAGGGGCAAGAAGACGAGCTTCCCGCACTACGCGAGGTTCTTAACACCCAATACGACGCTTACGCCAGCACTTACGGCCCGCTTAATCGCTTTACTGTCCAAGCTGCCAAGGAAAAGACGCCAGAGCGTATCTCGGCCGACTTCGAGAAAAAGGTTGACCTGTGGCGAAAGCACAACGCCGTTGATGATCGCCCCTTCGAGGGTGAACTTCCCGATGACGTCACCGCCCGGTTATGGGACGAAGCCAAGCAGCCCAGCACCCGCGAGCAGCGCAAGCAACTGCACCTTTCTGGCGCACTGCGCCGCGACCCGTATGTCACGGCTGTTCTAGCACTCGAAGACTTCAATGACGATACCCAGCAGGCCACCAAGGGCCCACTGTTTACCACTAACCCACTGCGCTCTATAGACACTCCCACCAGTGCCGATTCAGCCCAGGACGCGGTAGTTATCGCTCAAAACCATAACTTGCCCATGACTACTGCCACCTTTGCAGAGCTTTTGGGAAATACCGACGAAGACGCCCTTGCCCGCGAGCTGACCGAAAATAAGGTTGCTTTTCGCCACCCGCACCGCCCTGACGAGTGGGTTCCAGCAACCAAGTACCTTTCTGGGTCTATCTATCCCAAGCTGGAAACTGCCCGCCAGGTCGCGCACAACGATCCGCGCTTTCTTCCCAATGTCGCAGGCTTGGAAGAAGCCTTACCGGACAAGGTCACCAGCGGAATCAAGATGAGTCTAGGTGCGACGTGGATACCCGATGATGTCTACCGCGATTTCATCATTGACACTCTGGATATTCCCGCCAGCCTGCACAATCGAGTCACAGTAAACAACCGTGCTGATGAGTGGTTTGTCAGCACTCCAAAGGATTGGCACACGCGAGAAGAAGTCGATCTGAAATGGGGCGTGCGCGCGGCTAACGCAAATGGCCAATACAACTTCAATGACGAAGAGTTTAAGGATTTCAGCCACGCTGGTATCGCCCACTCTGGTGCCGACGCCACTGTCTACTCGGCAGCAAAGCTCATTGAAGACACCATGAACATGCGCCCGCCGCAGCTCAACATGTCCAAATACGCCAAGCTGGATAAAGGCTACGGAGAAAATGCGCTAGTCGTCCACCGCAAGGCTTCTGCCTTTGCCGGTTCCAAGGTGGAAGGACTAGAAAAGCACTTTTCCCGCTGGGTCACCCAAGACCCAGAGCGCTATGAGCGCCTAGTTGACGTCTATAACCGCACGCTCAATGGTGTTGTTGCCCCCAGCTATGACGGTTCTCGCCGCGAGATTGCAGGCATTAGCGACCGCTACAAGCCCTACCCATATCAGCTCAACGCAGTCGAGCGCATGCTCAACGAACCAGGTGTGCTGCTAAACCACGTTGTCGGTGCCGGGAAAACCGGCAGCATGCTCATGGGTGCCATGGAGCTAAAGCGCCTAGGCGTTGCCAAACAGCCCTGGATGGTTGTGCCTAACCACCTCGTAGAGCAGGTAGGAATCGAGGCAAAGCAGTGGTTCCCCGGCGCAAATATGCTGGTAGAAACCCGCAGTGGCAGCAGCCGCAAAGACGACCGCCAGCGTCTTCTTGCCCAAGCCGCAGCCAATGACTGGGAGCTAGTCATTGTCTCTATGAGCTCGTTCGGCGAGATGAGCATGTCCGCAGACTATCTGCGCGACTACCGCGACAGCGTCTTAGACGAATTCGAGCGCGACCTGCAAGAAATCGAAGACAACGAGGTAGACGAGCAGACCCGCCGCGATAACACGCGCCGAATCGAGCAAAAGCGCGACAAGTTCGAGCAGAGCATGAACCAAAAAATCGACAAGATTTCTCGCGGTGACACAATCCCCTGGGATCAAACGCGCGGCGACTACATCATTGTCGACGAGGCACACAACTATAAAAACCTCCGGCGCGTATCCAAGCTGGCTGACCTCGCCGAAGAAGGCTCTGACCGCGCTACTGACCTCGACGTGAAACTGCGCTACCTACGCGGCGAAAAAGGCAGCGAGCACCCCATTGCCACCTTTGCCACGGGTACACCTATTGCCAATTCCATCGCCGAAATCTACACCATGCTCAACTATCTTCGGCCCGATCTTCTCCACGAAGCAGGCATGCATGGTGTGAACTCCTGGGCGCAAAACTTCACCTCGAAGCGCAGCGAAATTGGTTTTACCGCTGGCAATAAAATCAAGCCACAAACCCGCATTGCCAGCTATGAAAACCTTGCAGAGCTGGCCCAAATGTGCGCGCCCATGGCCGACACCATCACCCGCGAAGATATTCCACGCAAGCTCCCCAGCATTAAAGGCGGCGAGACTACCGTCGTGGAATTCGACGTAGACCAAGAAACCAAGGACTTAATTCAAGATCTTTCCTGGCGCGAAGATAATCAACCAGACAACCCCAAAATCGACAATGCCCTAAAGATTATGAGCGACGGCAAAAACGCCACGCTCTCGCCAGAACTGGCCAACCTTCCGCCCGCCCAAGGTGTCGGTCGAGTTCATGCCGTTGTCCAAAACGTCGTGCGCGAATGGCAGGACAATAAAGACAACGAGTACACCGACCAACAGGGAAATGTCTCACCTAATCGTGGTGGCCTACAGCTTATTTTCTGCGATAAGGGAGTGCCCAAGCCTGACGGCTCATTCTCCATGTATGAGGCAATCCGCGACCAGCTTGTCGAAGCCGGCATGGATAAAGGCCGCATTCGCTTTATCCACGACTGGGACAATAAACGCACCCAGCTTTTTGACGACTGCAATAACGGCAAAGTCGATGTCCTTATTGCCAATACGGCCAAGCTAGGCACCGGCGCAAATATCCAATCTCGCGGCGTTGCTATCCACCACGTAGACGTTCCCTGGCGTCCTGCCGACCTAGAGCAGCAGGACGGACGCTTTTTCCGCCAAGGCAACCAGAACGACGAAGTCGCCCGCTATACCTACGTTGGACGCGGCACCTACGACGGCCACTCCTGGGCCACTATCGAGCGCAAAGGCCGATTTACCAACCAATTCTGGAATGCTGACCGCTCCATGCGCTCCATTGCCCCACTCGAAGACAACGACCTAGAGGCCATGGCCCAAAACAAGGCTATTGCTACCGGAAACCCTGACTTCGTGCGCAAAGCAGAGCTCACCAAACAGGTAGAAAAACTCGAAGCTGCCGCCGATGAGCACACCGCACTCGCTGAATCCAACGTTCTCACCCGCAGGCAAGCACAAGAAGACCTCACCCGCGCCCAACGACGCCTAGACCGAACCGAAGGGCTAGTAGACCAAGCAAAACAATGGGCAGACACCGACTACTCAAAGGAGCGCACGTGGAATATCAACCACGCCCAGCAAGACTCCCGCGAGGAAGCCACGAGCGCCCTTATTGACCGTCTCAAAGAGGTCAAAGACTCGCGCAGCACCGACTACCAGCCAGTAGGTACTATTGCTGGAATCTCGTTTGCTGCACGATTCGACGCGATTAATGGCAGCGTTCAGGTTAAATCCGACTTCGGGCAAGTAGGCCGTGACGCCATTGAAAAATGGGTCATTGACCCCACCTACGCGCACTCTGGAATTACTCCCGAAGAAATCAAGAACAAACAAAGCGGCCTGCTTACCCAGCTAGAAAATACGGTGCGCGCAGCCCCTGACCGCGTCGACCAAACCCGCGCTGACATCACCAACTATCAGCAGACCATCGACGACATTGACCAGCTCGGAGACCCAGAGTCCTTCCCCCACCAAGACCAACTGGACTCGGCGCGCAAAGAGCTCAACAAGGTCACTCAACGCCTGGCCGACTTCGACGCCTCCGACGCAGAAGTTCGCCGACGCCAAGAATATGCCAGCCGACTCGCCAGCAAAGGACGCAGCCCCGGCTACTCCCTAGAGCTCAACCCCACCGGGTTCATGCGCGATACAGGAATGGTCTGCCACCCAGACAGCAAGCCCATCTCCCACGCGGCAGAAGGAACCACGCTTCCCGCTCCGCCTGCCTCCCCTGAGCTCCACCCCGGAGCACAGGAAAGCATGGACTTCCTCAACGGACTCGGCCTCGGAAGCGAAGTCAACAACCCCCACAGCAACGACTACACAGAGAACTCAGCCCAGACCCCAGACGAAGACATAAACCTAGACGAAGAGCAAGAGGACGATAACGGAAATGAGCTGTAGCACACACCATCGCGCAACATGTACAATAAACGCAGAACGCGCAATACGCGCAGACTCTCCGGCAGAAATCCAGCGATTAATCACATCGGTGTGATTTAATAAGCGAAGAAAATAAAAGCCGCGCTCCACACACGTGGGGCGCGCAGCGCGAGCGGCACACACCCTCGGTTCAAGTCCAGGGCGCGCACATTCCTCAAAAACGAGGAAACCCCCGCATCATCGAGCGCCAACTCTAGCGGGGGTCCAACTCCAAATCGACACCGACCGTGTCGATTCAAACTTTACCACTTCCCCACAGGAAGTGCGCAAAGCACAACACGGTCGGTGCCGATAATCCGAAAGGAGACTAAGGCACCATGCAGCCCCGAGACGAGCGCCGCGCCAAGCTCGAAGCAGTCAAAGAACTAGCCCGCAGGCAAGAACACGACGCCGCACAAGAACTCCTCCAAGCCCAAGACGTCGGCTACACCTCTAAACTCTTCGTCCAAGCACTCTTCCCCTACCGCAACCCAGACAGCAACGAACGAAAAATCACTACTGCGGAAGGCACCATCAGCGTCTACTCACCCAACGGGCTTCCCTACGGCAAGTACCCGCGCCTCATCATGGCCTACATCATCACCCGCGCCGTAGCTAATGCCGGACGCCTCAAAGAAGGAAAAATCACCCACGAAGAAGCCCGCCGCATTCCGCTAGGCCATTCCATGAGCCACTTCCTTCAAGCAATCGGCGTCACCGGACGCGGCACCGGAGGCGTGCATGGAAATCTCTCTAAAATCCGCGACCAACTCCTACGCCTAGCTAGTTCAGCAATCACCGTCCAAAGCGACGACGGGGTTCACGCACGGGGTCGCAACACCCAAATTCTCGAAGACTGGAACCTCTGGTTCGACCCACGCGACCCCAACCAGGGCAGCTTCATGGAATCAGAACTTGTCCTCACTCCCCAGTTCTTCAAGCACATTGCCGAATCCCCCATTCCCATCGACCTCAATGTACTGCGCGAGCTCAACAAACCGCGAGCGATGGACATTTACATCTGGCTCACCGTAAAGCAATACTGGTTAGCTAAAAACAACCGCGAAGCCTACACCTTCACCTGGGACATGATCGCCGCCAACTTCTCCACCAAGCAACTACACTCCAGCGACGCACGAAAAAACTTCCGCAAAGAGATCAAAAAAGCCATTCTTGAGCTCACTACTGCATGGCCCAACGCTGGCATTACAGCCAACGCGGACGGAGTAACGGTCACAAGGACTGCTCCATCAGTTCAGCAGAAACCGCCCCGTCCCGAACTCGACTGACCCAATCCCGACGAACCAGCGCCCTCCGGGGCGCTTTCTTTTTAGCTAAGACCTGCTTGCGCATATTTACCACCCCTCGTGCGCATATTTA
>NZ_KV788549.1:0-594 GCF_001807315.1 Corynebacterium sp. HMSC06D04 | reverse complement strand
TTTAGGATGCTGCGAGCTTTTGGGCGCGCTGGTAAGACACGCCGAGGACTGTTCCCATATCTCGTACGGTCATTCCAGCGTTTCTCATTGCAACAGCGAGGTCATGAGTGCTTGCCTGTGCCGCAGCGGCCAGTCGTGCCGCTTCTTCGCGTTCTTTTTCGGCGCGAGCTTTCATTTCCGCAAGGCCCGGTGGGAGAACAACATCAACAATAATGTTGAGTTCGTCTGGGTCTAGGCCTGCCTGAAAGGCCAGTGCTTCGCGCATCTCGTCGGCAGCATTAGCCAGCCGCTTAGTTTGGGACACTGCCCCTAGTTCGGCGCATTCGAGCACCCATACTCCGCTGGTTCCGCGTTCTGCGGTTACTGTGTATGTCGTGGTCATTACCTCCACCAGCCTTTCCCTAATTCTTGGGCGTATTGGTCGAAAAACTTCTTGACTGTCACATCGTCAATCTCACGGTGCCTACCTAAGGTTCGGGTTGTGTTGCCTACCCGATAAGCGTCATGGCGCGATAGGGCGATTTCCTCAAATTCAAGACCACGCCGCTTAGCTTCCGCTTTCAATTTCTTGATGACGGCGTTTCGCTTCATAAC
>NZ_KV788548.1:230853-231111 GCF_001807315.1 Corynebacterium sp. HMSC06D04 | reverse complement strand
GGAGACTTCGACATGCGCAAAGCCACCGCCCCAATAGAACCGGACGAATAAAGCAAACAGCCGGGCCGACTCCATCGGCCCGGTACCAACTACCCGGAACACGACAGTACCGAGTCCCCAGAACACCGGTACCAAAAACTCGCATCTGACAAGCGATAGCCTTCTCATCCCAGAGATACAGCGTGTGCATGCGCAGAATTTCTCGGTCTACGGCATCCGCAAAGTGTGGCACGCGATGAACCGTGAAGGCTTTCATAT